>JADFOC010000017.1 GCA_022563075.1 Pseudomonadota bacterium | reverse complement strand
TGACACCGATGCAGGCAGACGGTGCGTTGGATTTGCCCGCGTTCGATCGATTAATAGAATGGCATATCGAATCAGGGACGGCGGCGGTGGTGGTGGTGGGAACCACTGGAGAATCAGCAACACTCACCGCGCAGGAGCATTGTGACTTGGTTGCTCATTGCGTCGAGCGAGTAAAAAAGCGAATCCCGGTTATCGCGGGCACGGGATCCAATAGCACCCAAGAGGCCCTGTTTTTCACCGAATCGGCCAGGCAAAGTGGTGCCGATGCATGTCTTCTGGTGACGCCTTATTATAATAAGCCCTCCCAGGAGGGTCTCTATCGCCACTTCAAAGCGGTGGCAGAAACTGTGGATATTCCGCAGATACTCTACAATGTACCGGGTCGAACGGCCTGTGACATGTCCCTGTCAACGGTGGATAGATTGGCGGATCTCAAGAATATAGTGGCAATCAAAGATGCTACCGGTGATGTGAGCCGCGGCCTGGAACTGATAAGACAATGTGGCGATAGATTGGCGGTTTACAGTGGTGAAGATGGAATATCCCTGCCGTTAATGCTGGGAGGGGCTGCCGGCACTATCTCGGTCACCGCCAACGTGGCACCTGCTTTGATGGCTGAAATGTGTTCTCTGGCGCTTTCCTCAGAGGCGGATGCTGCCACGGTGATAGACAATAAGTTGGCATTGTTACATCAGAGTTTATTTTTGGAGGCGAATCCGGTTCCCGTGAAATGGGCGCTACAGGAAATGGGTCGTATCCAGTCAGGTATTCGCTTACCGCTGGTGGAACTAGATGCCAAGTTCCAACTCCAAGTAAGTGAGGCTCTGGAGCAGGCTGAAATCAGCCTGCCGGCAGTGGCGTGAATTAATACAGGAATCCTTATAGATGCTTAAAAGTTTACTCATCACTGGTCTGGTTTTCACCCTCAGTGGCTGTAATTATTTAACGGGTGATAACGGCATGTTTCGCGATCGCGGTGGAGACTATCTCGACGCAGAAATTTTACCGCTAATGAGCATCCCCGAAGAGTTGGATAGCTACACGCTCGACCAGCTCTACGTGATCCCCCAGCAAGTTTTTGTTGCAGCGGAAATATTCGATCGCACCCCGATGCCTAAACCCATAGAAACCAAGCGTCGTGAAGGCGTGATTATCCAAAATCTGGGGAATCGCCGCTGGATAGTAATCGATGCGACACCGGGTCAGATCTGGCCACGGGTCCGGGATTACTGGACCGAATTACAGATCGTACTCGACTATGAAAACCCAGGTAGAGGGGTGATGGAATCCTCCTGGGTAGAAGTGGATAGCGACCAGCTTACCCGACATAAATATCGAATCACTATCGAACCAGGATTGCATTCCGGGTATTCAGAAATTTATGTCCTGCACTTGGAAAACTTAAGGAGTGATCCAATTCCTCTGGTGGTAGACTGGCCGGAAACTTCGTCTTCAGAAGATAGAGAAAGACAAATTCTGGATTCTGTCTCGCAATACCTGGCAGACAGAAATGATATTTATCAGGCGTCGTCCGCCAGTTTATTAGCCGGCAGCATCGAGGCTGAACGCAAAGCCAATATCATTCAAAATGATGCGGGTGATCAGTTTTTGGAATTGCGCATCGATTATAACAGGGCCTGGGTTCAGATTAGACAGGCGCTGGAGAGCGCGGACATCGTAATCATCGACAGCAATCGGGATCAGTCTTTTTTTAGTGTCAAATTCTCTGGCATTACGGATGAAGACGACTCTCCTGGCTTTATCAGGAGAATATTTGGCGCTGGGCGCAACGACGATGCAGCGACGGAGAGAGAATTTAGCGTACGTCTTCTGGAAACTGATTCCGCGGTGAATGTTGTAACCGAAGCACTAGAAAGTACCGATGAATCGAGCCAGCTCACGGAAGAGTTGTTGCTGGTTATAAATAATAATCTGAGCTAATCCACGCGATGCTGACGCTACTTAATTGCCGCCGTAGTGCGCAATTCTAATGATAACCACAATACTTGTTGTCACGGCACTGTTACTGGCGGCTGCCGTTATCGCTGCGGTAATACTGCTGCGCCAGGCGCAACAACTAAAGCTCTCTGAAGTCAGTGCCAAGGAGCGATTGGCGGCGAAGCAAACCGAAGTGGCTACTTTGCGTGAGGCGTCAGCCATAAGTCGGACCGACAACGAGGCACTCAAAGTTGAAAATCAAACCTGCCGCGAGGAAATCGCGAAGTTACAGACCAGCCTGGAACTGGAGCGGAAGCATATTGAAGAAAAACTGGCTTTACTAAGCGATTCCAAGGCGGAATTAACGGTGGCATTCAAAAACATCGCCAACGAGATATTCGAAGATAAAAGCAAGAAATTCGCCGACAGCAATAAAGAAAACCTTGCCGCTATACTGAACCCTCTGCAGGAAAAAATAAAACTATTTGAAAAAAGGGTAGAAGAAACCTATGACAAGGAGTCGAAGGAACGATTTTCGCTGGTGCGTGAGATACGAAATCTGCAGGAATTGAATAGCAAGATCAGTGAAGACGCGGTGAATCTCACCAATGCGTTAAAGGGCGATAACAAGACTCAGGGTAGTTGGGGTGAATTTGTCCTGGAATCTCTTCTGGAAAAATCCGGATTAGTAAAGGGTAGAGAATACGATGTGCAGGTCAGTTTAAAGTCAGAAGATGGTTCCAGGTTCCAGCCTGACGTAGTGGTTCATTTACCTGAATCTCGCGATATTATCATCGATTCAAAAGTGTCTCTCAAGGCGTGGGATGCATACTGTTCCAGCGACGAAGAAGCGGAAAAAACCGAACTACTGAAACGGCATGTGCAATCAGTGCGCCTGCATGTGAAGACATTGTCGGCAAAAGATTATCAGAATTTGGCTGATGTAAATTCTCTAGACTACGTGTTTCTGTTCATGCCAATCGAAGCGGCATATAACATGGCTGTGCAAAGTGATCCGGATTTATTCCAGCATGCTTTTGAGCGTAACATCATCTTCGTCGTGCC
This sequence comes from Pseudomonadota bacterium, assembly GCA_022563075.1. Lineage (GTDB taxonomy): Bacteria > Pseudomonadota > Gammaproteobacteria > Pseudomonadales > Pseudohongiellaceae > UBA9145. The sequence goes on along the minus strand of JADFOC010000017.1, from coordinate 11,023 downwards.
CACAACTTTGCTCACCACGTTAAAGACCGTGCAGAACTTATGGCGTCTGGCTCAGCAGAATCAGAATGCCAATGAAATTGCGGAAAAGGCCGGCGCGCTCTATGACAAGTTCGTAGCCTTCGTCGGGGACTTGGACGAGATCGGCACAAGAATTGATGCGAGTAAGAAGAGTTTCGAACAAGCATATAATAAATTGCGATCTGGGCGAGGTAATCTGATTAAGCGCGTAGAAACATTAAGACAATTAGGGGCGAAGACATCGAAAAAGCATAAATCCAAATTGTTGAGTTCGGCTTTGCATGAAGAAGATGAGTCTCTTGCCGGGACCGAATCTGAGATCGAGCCGGCCGAAGATTTCGATGAAAAAACCAGGCACTAGCATGCTGCCAGGCTCCCCGATATCAGCGCCAGTCATAGCAATGTAATGCTGGATGATATACTAGCATTTCTTCCCTGCGAGACTCCTGATGCCTGGTTAGAGGCAGCGATTGATAACCAGTCTCGTCTGCTCATCGATCATGCGAATTGTGAAAAGAAAGCGGCGGCAGCAGCCATGAATTTGATGTACCGCTACACCAGTAAGCCAGATTTGCTAACCAGGATGTCGCAGCTGGCCAGAGAAGAATTATTGCATTTCCGACAGGTAGTTGAAATTTTAAAAAATCGCGGGATTGAGTACGTCAGGCTCAGTCCGTCGCGTTACGCATCAGGGCTGCGCTCGCTGATTACGATGGATGGTAATCTACGACTGGTCGATACCTTAATTGTTGGCGCGTTCATCGAAGCGCGTTCCTGTGAGAGGTTTGCCAAACTGGCTCCGCTGTTGGACGCAGAACTTGAAAGATTCTACGGCGGACTCTTGAAATCAGAATCACGACACTATGCTGATTATATTTTATTGGCGAAACGGTATAGTGAGTCCGACATCAGCACCCGGGTGGCGCATTTCGCCGCGAAGGAAGCGGAATTAATTAACCGGCCAGATGACAAATTCCGTTTTCATAGCGGTGTTCCTGCCTAACTAATTTTTGCAGCTCACCGGCGGGGTCAGGTTGGCACCTAATTTTGTTACCAGCAAGTCAAGCTGAGTGCAGGGGATTTGATCGTTTCCGAGCAAGCCCACCGATGCGAGGCTGGCGATATTGAGAAGCGGCGTCACGTCGGTGATCACGTTATTGGTCAAATTGACACCACCTAGTTGAGTCAGTCCTTCCAATGGCGTGATATTGCTGATGTTGTTGTTGGCTAAATCAAGAAAGCGGAGTTGTTTGAGCAGGGAGATATTCTCAAGATTTACAATTTGCGAATTAGCGCATGCAAGCACGTTCAACTCTGCCGCATCCTGCAGATTCTGTTGCTGTAGTGCCAAGTTAATGCAGCCTTGCAAATCTGAATCTGTAACCTGGCCGCTGATTAGTCGGCCTAAGGGATCGTAAACCGCCTGATCATTAATCGACACAGTGAATTGTTGTGCACAAGAGGTGAAGCTCAGCAGTATGGCAATAAGGTAGAGGCGCGCGAGTGAAGTGGGTGGATTTAACATGTCTGCAAGATAAATCGGATGGCTCGACCTACACTGGAATTCTGCATGGTTTGAGTTCAATTATGCCTTAAAGTTCAGTGTTCCAATCGGCTGGTATTTCAAACTTATCCCAGTTAGTATCCCCAACCAATCGACAACTACTGGATTGAATCGTTTTCGCGAGTATTTGTCCAATGAATCTAAGGAAAACTGTATGCAACGATTGCGTCGCCTAGGGCAAACTGTTTTACCCTGGTTGGTATTGCTATGTGGTTCTCAGGTATTCGCCCAGGCTGACCTTGACCTGGAGAATGAAGACCATCGAATGGCCTATGCCATGGGTGCAAATATCGGCCAGAATGTGGCAAGTCAAGGCTTGCTGGATGACCTCGATTTGGATAAATTCATCGTCGGCATGTTAGATGGTATTGCTGGTGATGTGAGATTAACCAATGGGGAGCTGATGGCTGCGGTACAGTCCAATCAACAGCGCATGCAGGACAAACGGCAGGCGGCACTGGCCGATAATCTGGCGGCCAGTGAGGAATTTCTGCGGCAGAATGCTGAGCTCGAAGGAGTAGTTGCTCTGGAATCCGGTTTGCAATACCTGATTTTGACATCGGGGCCTGAAGCTGGGGCATCACCTGGTGTTAATGATGCGGTGTTGGCGCACTATCATGGCACGCTTACCGATGGCACTGTTTTTGACAGTTCTGTAGATCGAGGCGAGCCTACCGAATTCGGATTGTCGCAGGTCATCAGCGGCTGGACCGAGGCACTGCAGCTAATGAAAGTTGGTGATAAATGGCGCCTGTTTATTCCACCTGCTATGGCTTACGGAGAAGCTTCGCCGACGCCGGCTATTCCGCCAAATTCTGCACTCATATTCGATGTTGAATTATTAGAAATACGCTAGCGTCATAAAATTTGAATAATACTTGTTCCTGTTCGATGCTGCCTATCCGATGAGTAGTGAGAACTTCAATCAGGAATTACTGCAATTCCTGCAGCAGTCCCCAACCCCATTCCATGCTGTTGCCAATCTGTCGGTGATGCTGGAACAGGCGGATTTTCATCGGCTTGATGAAGCTGGGCACTGGCAGCTTGAAAAAAATTCACGCTACTATGTAACGCGCAATGATTCTGCGCTGGTAGCTTTTAAGACAGGCGATCACGACATCGTTAGTACTGGTATTCGACTCACGGGCACTCACACGGATAGTCCATGCTTGAAAATTAAACCGATGCCGGAAATACATCAGCAAGGCTATTTACAATTGGGTGTGGAAGTATACGGGGGCGCGCTGTTGAATCCCTGGTTCGATCGTGATCTGTCCATCGCCGGCAGAGTGGACTTTCAAACCAAGCAGGGGGAATTGCAATCGGCGTTGATAGATATGAAGGAGCCAGTTGCATTTATTCCCAGCCTGGCAATTCACCTCGAAAGAAACGTGAATGATGCGCACAAGATTAATCGGCAGAAAGAACTGCCTCCAGTATTATTGCAGTTAAAAAAAGGTGAAGAGTTCAGCTTCGATCAAGTTTTATTGAAGCAGTTACAACAGAATAGTAAATATGCAGACGCAGACAAAATTCTGTCACATGAGTTGCTACTCTATGATACCCAGGCTCCAAGTCTGGTAGGCTTGCACAAACAATTCATCGCGTCGGCGCGTCTGGATAACTTACTTAGCTGTTTTCTCGCTGCAACAGCACTGATCGATAGTCAGGATTCGTTCGCCAGCCTGTTGGTGTGTCATGACCATGAAGAAGTTGGCAGCGCATCAATCGCTGGTGCCCAAGGGCCTTTCCTGAAAGCAGTCATCCAAAGACTGGTTAGCTCGGAGCACAACGGTCCCGAGGCAATGGAGAGGGTCCTGCGCCAGTCATTGTTATTATCAATCGATAATGCACACGGTGTGCACCCGAATTATGTGGATAAACATGACGCTCAACACCGCCCGTTACTGAATGGCGGACCAGTAATAAAGATCAATGCCAATCAGCGCTATGCCAGTAACAGTGAATCTGTCGCCCTGTTCAAGTCACTTTGCCAGCAGCTGCAGATTCCAACTCAGTCCTTCGTCATGCGCAGCGATATGGCTTGCGGTAGCACCATCGGACCGATAACGGCCACCGAATTAGGAATTACCACCGTGGACATTGGTATCGCCAGCTTCGCCATGCATTCGATTAGAGAGCTGGCTGGCAGTGAAGACCCTTATGCACTGGCCAGTGTGGTGCGGGCATTTTATACCCGGTAAACCGGCTCGATGTGGATCGGCTCATCTTTGCTGCTTTAACCGATTGATCAAAAACCTGGCCGGATTCAAACAATCCATCATCTCTTTACTGAGGGGGCTGGGCTCATGGTTAATCAGGCTGGCTAAATATTCACTACTCAGAGGACAGCTGGCCAGGCCATTGGAGGCATGGGCTACGTTGATATATAAACCGGAATAATAGCTGCCGGTCGCAGCAAATTGTGTTTTTGCGTTGCGCGCTAAGCGGGCATACTTTTTTTGCATGGCTGGGGCATCAGGCAACATACCGACCACGGGAATGAAATCGCTGGTATTACCGCGCAGTGAAACTCGGGCATCACTGATCTGGGAGCGGCGAAACTTAAGCTGAGCGAAACTCCGCGCCGCCACTTTTAGATTGCTCAGGTCATCTTCCTCCCTGAGCTGAGTGCTCCCGTCATTCGGCGCATAGCTGGCAGATATGCTGTGTGCATTGCACTGTGCCGGGAACACCGTACGTTCGCCACAAACCACGACTTTTAAAGCATGGCTGCGAGGGCAAGCACTAATCACCGTGACTTGACCGCGTACACCTTGTAGTGGGAGCTCGGCAGCCTGCGCGAATTGCGTGGCGGCGTAACTGTTTGCGATCACCACCACCGCCACCGGCGCCGAAACAAAATCGCCATCGTCATCGGCAACTACCCATTCTTTTTCGCGGTATTCGATGCGATTGATCGATGTCGACGTTTGTAAGCGAATGTTAGGGTGAGAGAGGTAGCCCTGGCACAGAGAATGCGGTTCAACCCAACCACCGGAAGGTAGATAAAAGCCGGATTCAGTCAGCGCCACTCCGGCTCGTTCACTTGCCTCGATTTGCGATATCGCAAATATGACCTGCTCCGGGTAGAGATCTCGCAGTTCTGAGTCTGAGAATTCGCCGCGCCGGTGCATTGCGCTCACTAATTGGATGACGCCCGAAGCATGCCACCGAACTCCCTGGTCGCGCCTCAGCATCTTGAATTGGCGTTGCGCAAACAGGAAGCAATGCAAGAAAAATTCGGAAAGTGGCGAATAGGACCGGTAGATTCGACATCGAAGTGCGAGCTGTCGATTCCCCGAGGCGGCACTTGCCGGACTTTCGGCCTGTTCTATCACAGTCACCTGCCAGCCTCTTTGGGCCAGGCTAAATGCCGTGCTACAACCGGCCAAGCCTGCACCAATCACGATGGCGGTGCGCCGTCTTGGGGTGAATTTTGGATAGTGAAACCAGGGAGCGCCGCGGTTTTCCGCTGGCTTGCTGGAATTGCCTTTTTTTGCAACAGAAGGAGTTGCCACCAACATGTGTCGCTTGCGACTGTGTCCGGGCCGTTTGGCGACGTCGAATCCGGCGGCGGTGAGATGATTTCTGACAGAACCTGCGACGCTATAGGTACTGAGTGTGCTTGCGGCATGACTGTGTTCGGCGATTAGTTCGAATAATCTTGTCGCCCATAGTTCGGGATTTTGCCGAGGGCTGAATCCGTCCAGAAACCAACAGTCAACCAGACAATTCGCCGATCGATGCCATTTTCGAAGTTGCTCATAGGCATCGCCATAATACAGGTTGAGATAGACGTTTTCTGGCAAACAGAGTCGATGGCAGCCAGCGCTGTGGTCTGGATACATTGCCAGCAATTGCTCGCTTAGTGGTCTCAATGTTGGCCATTGCCGGTAAAGTCTTTCGAGATCGGAAAACCGCAGCGGATGCTTTTCAAAGCCGAGATAATTTAGTTGCTGGGGTCGTTGGTCGCAATTGCGCCAGAGCTTCCAGACCAGGAGAAAATTGAGTCCGCTACCAAATCCTATTTCTGCCAGGGTAAATGCTTGCGTGCTATCGGACGATGTCTGCCAGCGTTGCAGCAGATTGTTTGCCTCTAGAAAGACGTGTTGGCTTTCAGCCATCTCGTCATCACGCGAAAAATAGACGTCATCAAATTGATTGGAGTAGGGCAGGCCGGAATCTAGCCAGCTTACAGACGCATTCTCTAATTTCATTATGCTAGCCTACTACAGACGATTTTCGCAGGTAATGGTTTTGTTTGCGGAAAGGCCCGGTGGTGGATATCGCTATCCATTCCCTCGGTGCCCGGCAAATTTGAGCGGCTTCACATTATTAGTCAGAGTTTCCCGAGTTTTGCGGTAAACTGCGTTTTTTTAACGAACTAAGCAGGGTCTAGATGCTGGAGATCAAGGGACAGTTAGCGAAGCTAAAGGAATTATTCGTAAGAACAGATAGTCTCAGGGGGTATCTTTGACTACGAAGTTAAGCAAGACCGCCTGGCTGAGGTGGAGCTCGAGCTTGGTGAATCGACGGTTTGGGAAAAACCAGAAATTGCACAGGCACTTGGCAGGGAAAGATCTAAACTCGAATCCGTGGTCCATACCATCGATGCGTTGTACTCGGGCATAACGGAAGTAGAAGATCTGCTGAAGTTGGCCCGCGAGGAGACTGATCAAGAACTCTATGAGGTGGCTAGTGCGGATCTCGATCAGCTGAGACAACGATTGGAGAGTCTCGAGTTCCGTCGTATGTTCTCCGGAGAGATGGACTCGGCTAATGCCTATATGGAAATACAGGCCGGATCTGGCGGCACAGAAGCGCAAGATTGGGCAGAAATGCTCCTACGGATGTATCTGCGTTGGGGCGAAGGCAAGGGGTTTACCACCGAATTGATTGAGGTGTCAGGAGGTGATGTTGCTGGCATCAAGAGTGCGACAATTCACTTTGTCGGTGACTATGTTTTCGGTTGGCTGAGAACAGAAACCGGGGTGCATCGACTGGTGAGAAAATCTCCTTTTGACTCCGGTAATCGACGCCATACTTCCTTTGCCTCTGTGTTCGTTTCTCCAGAAGTAGATGATGCTATTGAAATCGATCTAGACATGTCAAAAGTGAGGATCGATACTTATCGCTCCAGTGGTGCCGGTGGCCAGCACGTTAATAAGACTGACTCGGCAGTGCGGCTCACCCATGAGCCAAGCGGAATTGTGGTGCAGTGTCAGAGCCAGCGTTCACAACACAAGAACAAAGACATGGCGATAAAACAGTTGAAAGCAAAGCTGTATGAGCTTGAGGAGCTGAAGCGCAAGGAAGAAATGCAATCGATAGAAGCGGCCAAGGCGGATATTGGCTGGGGTAGTCAGATCAGGTCTTATGTGCTGGATGCCTCCCGTATCAAAGATTTAAGGACCAATGTAGAAGTAAGCAACACCGGCGCCGTTCTGGATGGTGATCTGGATATATTTATCGAAGCCAGTCTCAAAATGGGGCTATAAGTAGGATTTATGTCGGACCAAATTGTTGAGGAAAATAAACTAATTGCACAGCGACGGGAGAAACTGGCGGCGATTCGCCGACAGCGACCGGCATTTCCAAACGACTTTAGGCGTCAAAGTACGGCAATTGAGCTGATCGACGCTTTTGCCGACAAAGACAAGGCTGAACTCGAAGCAATAGCCAAACAAACTACAGTTGCCGGTCGTATCATTCGAATGCGTGGACCTTTCGTGGTCATTCAAGATGGCACTGGTCAATTTCAGCTGTATATGAGCAATAAGTCGTTTTCCAAGGAGCAGACGGCACAGCTAAAATTGCTCGATCTTGGCGACATTATTGGTGCCAATGGTGAAGTCTTCAGAACCGGTCAGGGAGAGCTAACACTGCGAGTTGCAGATTTCAGGCTATTGACCAAGTCTTTGCGACCGTTGCCGGATAAGTACAAGGGACTTACTGATACCGAGATGCGCTATCGTCAACGCTATGTTGATTTGATTGTTAATCAGGATTCACGACAAATATTTATCACCCGATCCCGCATTGTCCGATTCATTCGCCAGTATTTTGAAGAACTTGGATTCATGGAAGTAGAAACACCGATGATGCAGGTTATACCTGGTGGCGCAACGGCGCGACCCTTCATCACCCATCATAATGCGCTGGACCAGGACATGTATTTACGGGTCGCACCCGAGCTCTTTCTCAAGCGCCTGGTGGTTGGCGGATTTGAAAAAGTGTTTGAATTGAATCGAAACTTTCGAAACGAAGGTCTTTCTACCCGGCATAATCCAGAATTTACCATGCTGGAATTTTATCAGGCCTATGCAGTTTATGGGGACTTGATGGATCTCACCGAAGACCTGTTCCGAAAAATAGCACAAGAAGTATTGGGTAGTACGCAGGTAAATTTTCAGGGCTCCAGCTATGACTTTTCTAGGGCTTTCGCTCGACTCACTGTGCTAGACGCAATAAAGCAATATTGTGAGGTAAAGGATGACAGTCAATTCGATTCGCAGGAGTCGATCATCGCTTTAGCCAACCAGTTGGAAGTTCATTTTGATGCAGCCTGGCCGAAGGGAAAAATATTGATGGAGATATTCGAGCAAAAGGTTGAAGCGCAGTTGGATCAACCAACCTTCATTACCGAATACCCAATCGAAGTCTCACCGTTAGCACGCTGCAATGATGCCAATCATGAGTTTACCGACCGCTTCGAATTAATTATCGGTGGCAGAGAGTTGGCAAACGGTTTTTCGGAATTGAATGACCCAGAGGATCAAGCAGAACGGTTCAAGGCACAGGTCGCGCAGAAAGAGTCCGGCGATAAAGAAGCGATGCATTACGATGAGGACTATGTGACCGCGCTCGAATATGGCATGCCGCCCACTGCAGGCGAAGGCATAGGTATCGATCGTCTGGTCATGTTGTTTACCGATTCAGCCTCAATCAAAGATGTATTGTTGTTCCCCCATATGCGTCCTCAACATGACAGCAACTGAGTTAGCCGCCGAGTCTAAGCGCGAGATCAGATTAGAAAGTTCCTGGAAACAGGTGCTTGCTGGTGAGTTCAATGCAGACTATATGCAGGCCTTGCGAGCGTTTCTGTTGCAGGAAAAATCTCTGGGCAAACGAATTTTTCCACCGGGTAATGAGATTTTTAATGCCCTCAACGCCACCAGGTTTACTGATGTTAAGGTGGTGGTACTGGGACAGGATCCCTATCACGGACCCGGTCAGGCCCATGGACTATGCTTCTCGGTCCGACCAGGCGTCGGCCTGCCACCTTCATTGATCAATATTTATAAAGAGTTGCAGGCAGATGTGGAATTTGTGGCGCCCAAACACGGATGCCTAAGCCATTGGGCAGCGCAAGGTGTGCTGCTACTGAATTCGGTGTTGACCGTGGAAGCCGGCAGAGCTGCATCGCATCAGGGCAAGGGCTGGGAAAAATTTACCGATCAGATAGTACATCTTCTGAATACCGAGAACAGTGGCCTGGTTTTCATACTGTGGGGCAGTTATGCGCAGAAGAAGGGCGCTATGATTGATCCAGACAAGCACCTGGTGCTGCAATCGCCGCATCCATCACCACTGTCGGCCAGCCGGGGATTTTTTGGCAACGGGCATTTTTCCAGAGCTAATGAGTATTTGCAGCGTCTTGGAAAAGCCCCCATCGATTGGCAGCTACCGGCCGAAATGTAAAACCATCCTGTAGTCGAATGACGACGATGCTGAGTGAACGTTTATGAAGGAACAGCGCTGTATTATTGTTGGAGCCAGTCATGCTGGTGCCACATTGGCTTTGCAACTGCGCAGGGAAGGCTGGTCGGGTGCTATTCAATTGATAGGCGCCGAAGCAGAGCTACCCTATCACCGACCACCCCTGTCCAAGGAGCACCTCGCCGGCGCGAAAACCATCGATTGCATGCGTCTGCGTCCGGCGAAAGTCTATCAGGACAATGCCATTGAATTGCTGCTGGGGACTGCGGTGGAGCACATCGATATAGACGCTAAGTCGGTCAAGCTTAGCGATAAACGAGAATTGCGGTTCGACAAGCTGGCACTATGTACCGGAGCCGAAGTACGGAAGTTGCCAATAGGCGAGGGGCTTGCCAATATTTTCTATCTACGCACCGCGGCCGATGTCGCACCGCTGATAAGTCTGAGTAAGACAGCCAAGCGGGTTGTCATAATCGGTGCCGGCTATATCGGACTGGAAACGGCGGCTGTGTTGATACAGAAAGGATTGCAAGTTACCGTGTTGGAGATGGCTGATCGAATCCTCAATCGAGTGACCAGTGAGGCCATGTCGGATTTTATGGCGGCATTACATCGCGACCACGGCGTTGCAATAGTCACTGCAACCGAAGTAACTGAAATTCGTGGAGGCGACGTGGTGGAGCAAGTGATCTGCGCCGACGGCACTGAATTCGATGCCGATTTCGTCATCATCGGTGTTGGGGTTACTCCGAATACGCAGCTAGCAGCGTCGGCAGGACTGGAGGTGGGTGAGGGGGTGCTGGTGAATGAGTATACACAGACTTCCGCCGCCGATGTTTATGCCGCGGGCGACTGTACCAGCCATCCCAGTGGGCTCTACAAGCGTGTGCTGCGGTTGGAATCGGTGCAAAATGCCAACGAGCAGGCGCGAGCGGCCGCGGCAAATATTTGTGGGAGACAGACTATTTATGACGCTGTCCCCTGGTTTTGGTCGGACCAGTACCATATTAAGTTGCAGATGGCCGGCATAAACTCCGATTATGATCGAGTCGTAATCAGGGGCGATCCCTCTCTTGATAATGAGGCTGGATTTGCACTATTTTATTTCAAGGATGCGGTGCTGATCGCGGCCGATTGTGTCGGTCGACCTAAGGAATTTATGGTGAGCAAGCAGATGGTTAAGAACAGGCTGAAGCTCGACCCGTCGATTCTCGAAGACGAATCCATCGACCCAGTCAACTTTATTGCATAGCACCAAACGGCGTTCGCCTTAGTGACTAACCGCCAGCATAGACGCATCCACTGGTGCAGGTCTCACGTATCTCTATTTCACACAGTGCAGGTAGCTGCGGTTGCAGGCGCTCCCAGATCCAGCGGGCAATGATTTCGCTGGTTGGGTTGTCCAGCCCCTCGATATCATTCAGATAGTAGTGGTCCAGCTGCTGGCAGATGGGCTCAAACGCGTCGGAGATTTCTGCGAAATCCATTAGCCAGCCGCTGGTTTCGCCAATCGCGCCTTCGATGCTTATCTTTACCGCAAACGAGTGGCCATGCAGTCGCGCGCACTTATGGCCGGTTGGCACATTGGGCAAGCGATGCGCAGCTTCAAAACTGAATTCCTTAAATATCTTCACCATTGGTTCAAGCAAGGAGCGGATTCAAAGGCGCCACATACTAACATGGGCTCTCCTGTTCGGTTATTGGCACAGTCAGGCCGGT
>JADFOC010000338.1 GCA_022563075.1 Pseudomonadota bacterium | reverse complement strand
CATACTCGCGTCATGGGTTAGAGACAAGGCAAGAATTGGCATACTCAATAGAGCAAGCGATGCAGAAAGAGCGAGAAGATGTCTGGCGATCATGGCAGATTCCCCTTGGTGGTTCCGTGTTAATTCCAAAACTTGTGGTTGTCGCAGTTTAATCGAAAGCAGTTGGCTAAGTTGCCATTAGTAACAATTAGTTGCAATGGTGGAAGCCACGGCAAGGCCGCCTCCTTTTATTGGCCTGAGAATAAAAGCTTGGAGGCCAAAAGTCTACGGAAATAGGCGTTTCCGACTGATTCTTTGCAGGCAAAAAGTCGGGTTCTTAACGGGCTCATGGCTCGGGCAAAGCGAACGCCGTAAGCGTGGTTCCTGCGGCGATCAGGACATGTTGGCGCCCATCCAGCATGTGGGTCATGGCAGCGGCTCCCCAGATTCTGGAACCGGTCTGGTAATGCCAGAGGTTTTCTCCAGTGACAGCATCGAATGCCATGAAGTTTCCCGCATGATCGCCGGCGAATACCAGACCCGACGCGGTTGTCATCACCCCGCCAAATGTGGGTGAGGGATAGGTAAATTCCCAGCGCAATTCGCCAGTCCTGACGTCCAGTGCGCGTAAAGCGCCGAAGCCTTGTTCGCTATCGATAAAAACCACGCCGCCGAATGAAGCCCGGCCCAGCTCATACTGCGGTTCTTCAGGCACGAAGGTGGCGCACGTCTCACGGGCGGTGACAAAAAACAAGCCAAGCTCCGGGTAAAAAGAAGGTGGCATGAAATTGGTGCTACCCCAGGGATCGGGCAGGCAGCCTTTGCTACCATCGTTTAACACGATGGGCCTGCCATCTTCATCGAGCTCACGGGCCCAGCTGGTGGCGGTAAATGGCTTGCCTAACAACAGCTCGCCGCTCACTCGATCCAGTACATAGAAGAAGCCATTGCGATTAGCCACCATGACCACGCGTCGGAGTTGCCCCTGCCACTGAATTTCGGCAAGCACGGGCATGTGATTGGAATCCCAGTCATTGATATCGTGTGGCGTGAATTGATAGTGCCAGCGCAAGTTTCCGGTGCCTGCTTCGAGAGCAACGATAGAATTGGAATAGAGATTGTCGCCTGGCCTGAGTTCGCCGAAATAATCCGGATTGGGATTACCGATTCCCCAATAAATAAGATCCAGTTCTGGATCATAGCTGCCATTCATCCAGGTACCACCACCGCCTCGGGCCAGAATCTCAGCATCATTGGGCCAGGTTTCGCTACCTGGTTCTTCCGGACCTGGAATGGTATTGAATCGCCAGATTCGTGTCCCAGTCGCAGGATCATAGGCATCGATAAAACCGCGCGTCGCATACTCACCCCCAGAGATACCCACAATTACCTTGCCGTCTATTACCAACGGAGCCAGCGTTGCGGCGTAACCAATGTGATAGTCTGCCAGTACCACATCCCATAGCACATCACCGGTTCTGCGATCGAGCGAAAGCAGATGTGCATCTAAGGTAACCATATAAAGACTGTTGCCCAACATGCCGAAACCTCGGTTGACCGGGGCGCTGGCACCGTAGGTCAGGTCACTGGGCAAGTTGCGCCGATAGCGCCAGAAAGCCCGCCCGGTTCTGGCATCGATTGCCCAGGCATAGTTATTAGACCCGGTTACATAAAGCACGCCATCGTCTACCAACGGTGTGGTTTCGAAGCCGCGACCCCTGGTTGTAGTACCGGTCTGAAAAGTCCAGATTGGCCGCAATTGCTTCACATTCGCTGGCGTGATCTGCGCCAGGGGACTATGGCGTTTACCGCTGTAGTCACCGGAATACGTCAACCACCGAGCAGGATCATTAAAGCCTTGCAGAATATCTGCATAGCTGGGTCCGGTTTTTTCCTGAGGAGTCGAGCTGAGGGAAAACACCGAAAATATCCCAAGCACGATTATTCTTAAATAAACATTCATACTGTTTGTGCACTCAATGTGTTGCATTAAATTCAGTCCCCTCAAAGTTGCGCATGAAGGAAACTTAATATGTCCACGATGTCTTCATCGCTCAGTGCGCTTCTGGAAAACGACGGCATTAATGAATCTGGCTCCCGAATAAGCTCCGTCAATTCCGCCTTAACGAAACCCCGAAGCTGTTGCCCAGTATCCATCACTTGAATTGAGAATGCGTCCTCATTCTTTATGGTTCCCTGAATTCGTTGATTACCGCGAAGAACCAGGGTAACTGTGTGATAACGTTGACCGATGGTGGCATTTGGATCTCTTACTGAATTTATCAGCGCCTGTTGCGATCTTCTGGCGCTAATGTTCGACAAGTCTGGTCCCAGTCTGCCGCCGATATCCCCCGCGTAGTGACAGCTGGCGCAATTAGTCAAAAACAATTCTCTGCCGAGTTGGGCATTTCCCCCTGGCGGTTCAGCAGAACCTACCGCTGCAATACTCTTCAAATAGGCAACCAGCGTCCAGATTTGTAGATCAGGAAAATCATGGGGCGGCATAATACTGCCCGGCACACCCTCCCTTATGGTCTGAAATACCCGTCCATCTGTGATCCCATCCTGCATCGCTAATAAGGTCAGATCAGGCGCCTCGATGGCGTCGATCCCTTGCCCATCGGCGCCATGGCAAGTAGCACACTGAGCCCGGAACAACACGCCACCGGTGCGCGCCGCCCTGGGGTCGAACTCAAGCGGATTAACCTGCTGCGCCAGCACACTTCCCGTACCCATGGCTCCCGCGCCAGCGAGCAGACAGAGGATTAAAAATCGAGGTAGCTTAGTTTTTGGACAACGCATCTTCGTGTTTTTATGCTTACTCGAGGTGGTGTGATTGCCCGCAGAGTACCATCAACCCAAGGCAGTAGCGAGATTGAGGCGTGCGCTGACCGCGTGCTGGTAACTCGAGTGTGAGTGCTTATTGACATCAGATAGGCATTGGTTTATTGCTACTGGTATCTGATCAACATTATAAAATCGGAGAGCTCGATGACCAACAATAATGAGAGCAAACAGAAAAAATCTGCCAGTATAGAAATACTGACTTCCGTAAGTGTCGCCCTGGTACTTGGCTGGCTTGTGTTTGGAACCCAATCCAACCAGACCTCCGCACAGCAGAGTAATTTCCAGGGGGGTAGCCCTTCCATCGAGAATAGCGATGATGTAAGTACTTTGCGGTTAGTCTTCCCGGCTGGTGTTCGCTCCAGCTGGCACACCCATAGCTGGGGACAACTGCTTATGGTCGAGGAAGGTCGAGGCCTGACTCAGGATCGGGGCGGTCCCTTACTGGAGATGCACCCGGGCGAACCCTGGTGGACTCCGGCCGGGAGAGAACATTGGCATGGTGCGCATCCAGATGAACAAGTCCTGCAAATGACTATCTACGCAGGCACGGTGGACTGGTTGGACCCGGTTACCGATGCGGTGTATATGGCGACGCCACAAAGACCCTGATTCACGTTACCGCCAAAAGGGTGAGCCGGACGGCCCGTTTTATCGCTGTCACAGTCAGTGACCAACAAGAGGGCGCCAGTATTAAGGTAATTACGAAGCATTACCCTACTGGCGCAGTGACCAACATGCGGTCGGCATTGCCTTTCTTGGGTGCAGAATTCTCAGCGGCTTTCTACTAGTTTTTTAAGCGCCACCAGGTGTTGATTCTTCCAAGCTGACTCATAGCCCTCATGTTCATTCGCTGCATTGGCACCCAGACGCTCGAAACCATGATGGAATAACTCAACCAAGGTATCTCCCCGTATAGCATGAAACCTGA
>JADFOC010000337.1 GCA_022563075.1 Pseudomonadota bacterium | reverse complement strand
TTCGTAGGTCTGAACTTCGGGATCGAGTAGCCCGTCGTTCAGGTGCGCCAATGAAATATCGAGATTATGCAGAGTTACTATGGAAGGATTCGTTATGCTCACCTGCATCTCGATAAACTCATTTTCGAGCGCGCTTGATGCCAGGGCAGTTTGCGTAATATACAGATCATAGCTATTGCTGCTGAGGATCGTGAATTTGTCCTTGATCGAATCGGGCGAGACAGGAAATACCGAGTCGGTGATAGCGCTTACAACGTGCCGGGTTTTATTCAGAGAATGCACAGCGTCTGCACCCTGCGCGATGTTGTTTCTGTCTATGCCACAAATCAGACTCTTGCAGAAACCACCCGCATTGGAAAACCGGTTTAGATCTTCTACCGATCCGAATGCCAGTGAGCCCAATCGTACGGAGACAGTGGTGAACACGTCTGTTACTCCATAGCCTGAGGAATAACTGAACGTTCCTCCGTCCGGATACTCCTCTCGGGTGGGCACAATACCCATATTGGCGGCGAAGCCCGGGGCGAGGTCTGGCAAGCCCAGGCAGTCAGGACCGATATCGACTACCGAAATCAATTCACCCTGGTGGTAGGCCTGTTGAAAATCCCCCTGGCGGCCGATGGCATTAAGCGATGAAAAACCACAAACCGTGTCAGTTCCTGACTCGAGGGCGTGTAAGAATACAATAAGGTCTCCACCGGAATTGGTGATCATCTGGTCTATATTATCGAAGGCAGGGTCCGTATTGGCTTGCAAGGCATCGAACGTCGATGACAGGGTGCCATCGGTGATCGTATAGGGCACCTCGGCCAGGCCCACTCCGTTGAACTTAATGGCGACATCGTTTTCTCTAAAAACCTGGTTAGCTGCCGTGATCAGTTGCGCGAGTCGGCTTTCAAGTTTTCCTTCGAGGTACTGCGCGGCGGCGGGAGAATATATAAATAGAATATCGACTACCGCCGCACGAGCGATTAATAGCTCGACCGGCGTTCCAGGCGCCAGATTCATGATCGACTCATCGAGATCCGGCACCTTGTTTTGATCAACATCGAAGCTGATATTTCGCACCAGATGAATGGTGAGAATGGCGCCGTTGATGCGAGTGTCACCGTCAGCCAGGCTAGCCTCGAAAGCACTCGGCTCTGTGACAGGGATGCTGGGGGAATCTAGCACCAGGGCAAAGCTGGGACCGGCCTCGGTAGAGTTGCCGCCATCGACGAAGAAATCTACCAGCTTGCTCGACTGCGATTTTATCTCTGCAATAGTGCAACTGATTGTTCGAATAGAACCATCGGTTGATTCGATGCACTCCTGATCGACATTGCCCAGCTCAACACTGTCCGGCATGGTAATGGCAAATTGCACATTGACTAATGAACTCGAAGTTGGATTGTTGATAACTACCACAAACGGCAGCAGACCATCATTGCCATCCTGAAACACATAGTTACGCTCCGCGGTAAAATCGATGCTGGCTGACTGTGCGATCGCTGGCTGGATGAAAGCCGCAAAAAACATGCTCGAAGTTACAAGCAGAACCTGCTTTAGCCATAATCGAATAAAAGTAAAGCGCATTTTCAGTTGCATAGGGATAAATGAATAAGTATCTAATTAGGACTACCAGCCATCTGGAAATTACTGGACAGCCACTCGAATCGAAGTCGACATCAAAATGTAGCAGCGGAGCTGCCTCAGTTTCTTAAACGAACTCGCCCACTCAGTTTAGCGGTAAGATAGTCTAAATCCTTAGGCAATCAGAGATTTCCAGCCCGGTTGAATCCTTAAAATACACGGACAAAACACGATTTATTTGCAATGGTTAATCATGGTCTGTCCCCTGTTTCCAGACCTGTCTTTCATGAATTAATTAGACCCAGGGAAAATACTGGTTAAACTTTGATCCCTCCTTCCCCTAATGAAGAAGACATGGTATGAAATTCTACAGCACGCTGGCAACGATGGCGCTGATGATGGCAATTGCTTGCAGCCCGGTCTGCGCTCAGCAACTCGACAGAGAATTCATCGACTCGGCTGGCGGCTTCACCCAGGTAGTCACAGTGTCGGATCATGGCGTCAAGACAATTTACGTGTCAGGGCAGGCGACAATTTCGCCGCCCATGTCGAGAGCGCTTTTCAGAGATAACCTACAGGGGACACTCACAACTTCACAACTTCAGGAGCCAAGCGATCTAGATCTTATATGGAGATAACTTAGATTTACGAATTGGAGAAAACCGCAGTCCCACCTACACCAAGAATCCCTTCAGTTGTTAAGTTGTGAATGTTCCCTGTACTTTCGTGTTATTCGCCGCAATAACGCGAACAAGAATCCTAATCGTTTTCCTGATTGTTGTTTACTAAGCCTGCCAGGAATCTTGTTAACGGACTAATGTCCTGTTCGACGCTTGCGCTTTCAAGAGCGGCCATATAATCAGCTCTATTTTCGACTGGGATGATGGTCCAGGGATAACCACCAGAGGCCATCATTGAGTTCATCATAAATCTACCTATCCTGCCGTTTCCGTCCATGTAAGGATGGATATATACAAATATAAAATGACCCAGCACAGTACGCACCGATGCTTCCTGCTCTGCTTCCAGCAGATCGAAGAAAGCTGGCATGAGATCACGTACCGCTTCCCTATTAGGCGGAACATGCATTGATCGTCTAATATAGACAGGGCCGTTTCTGTAACCGGCGAGATCACCAGGTCTTAATATGCCCGCCGTGACATTCGAGGCAAAGAGCTCCCGATACCATGTGCCATGATCACTTCTGGTGATAAGTCCTGCATTTTTCCCGTGCAGGATATTTTTTATGCTTTCTTCAACGGACTGAAACGCTTGCCAGTAACCACGGGCAGCCAGGGCATTGCGATGGTTGCGATCATCCTCATTGTTATCCGGGTTCCAGTTGCCGCTTCTAACGCGCTCGATCAACTCAA
Organism: Pseudomonadota bacterium; assembly: GCA_022563075.1. GTDB lineage: Bacteria > Pseudomonadota > Gammaproteobacteria > Pseudomonadales > Pseudohongiellaceae > UBA9145. Next base: position 818 of record JADFOC010000337.1, on the reverse strand, counting down.
GGTTAACGCGATAGCCTTCAATGGAAAGAGAATGATAGGCGTCCGTAGTGTAAATTTCTTCGACTTGTTTTATATATGACGCGCTGTCTTCTGGTATGCCTGGGGCGCCGGGGAAATCTTCAAGTACAGCTTCCCTCATTTTCTGCCACATTAATTTTATGCGGCCAACATAGGGTGATCTTTCTCTTTGGGTAAAAATAATGGGGCTGGCGGCTTCGAATGGATCATTCTCCCTTACATCATATCCAACAGCTTTCATGGTTCCTACGATATCATCGGCGATATCGTTCCTACCGATATTTCGGAATGCACCGGCCAAACGTCCGGTTACGGTACTATGCCCCCCTTCCAGTAATTGCTCCAAGACCTCCGATGCATCTCCGATCATGGCTAGCGCCGTGCGCATATCGGTTGGCTGTTGTCTGTAACTTCTTACCGCGCAAGCGATTAGTGTCGCCGGTAGCGAAAATAGTCGTAGCCCTTCGGTCGACGCTGTGTCTTGCTTTTTTGGTAGTTCTGCCCTGACATCGAGCAATGATGTACCATGGGGTAGAGTGGTTACATTGTTTGTAGGGTTTTTAGCTCTGACAAGTAACTGCCGCGGTACCGTCCAGTTCCCGGCATGAATCGACAGTGACTGCTCGGGTGAAAGGCACCAATTCTTCCCAAATCGGCTTTCAAGATAAGAGCTACAGAATTGCCAGAAAGAAGCATACCAGGCCGTGCTTTCTCCCGCATTCGCATCCGGGCGGCTAGGGATATACCATCCTTTGATAACTTCTTGCAAAAAACCTTGTTTTAATAATCGTTCCCGATGG
>JADFOC010000336.1 GCA_022563075.1 Pseudomonadota bacterium | reverse complement strand
CCAGTTTGGCTATGGCTTTTTGAACTAGCGACTTCTTCTCGTCACCAAAACTGACGCCACCATGATGATGCACATAGACATCGGTAGCCAGAACATGCGTGTAATTAAGTGCAGCAGCGCGCATGCAAAAATCGTTTTCTTCCCCATAACCGCGCCCGAAGGTCGCGGCGTCAAACAGTCCGATTCGATCAATACAATCTCGTTTAACAAACATACAGAAACCGGCTGCAGTTGGGAGATTAATCGGAGGCGGATTCAGCTCGGCGAAGACTCGGTCTATTTCCTGAACGGTGGCATCGGCATAAACTGGATTGACCTCACAGATTTTTGGCCAGCTACATATTTCAGCATTATTCGAAAAAGGTGTGACCGTGGCGATATTAGTACTTATGTACGCCCGCTTGATAATTCTATCCAGCCAATTATTGGCTACCAGGGTATCGCTATTGAGCAACAACACATCCCGGTTTGAACGGCGAATGCCTTGATTGATACAGCGAACGTAGCCCTGGTTCTCCTCGTTGATAAGTAAGGTGATCTTGCGATGACTAGCCAACTTGAGCAACTGATCGCGCAGCTCAAGATCGGGCCCGGCATCAAAGATGACAACAACCTCGACCTTCGCCTTATTGAATTGCAGACTGTCGCAGACACTGCCGACACAAGCCAGTGTTTCAGCATTTCCCGAATATACCGGGATGATGATGTCGACAGGACGATTGGTTCTTTCCAAAATCTGTTTCTACAAAAACTGGTGCATTGAAAGCACTGAACTGATTTCGCCCAGCACCGCTCCCCGAACCCCGATTATGTGACATCTTCATGATAATGGAAAGCAGCTAGGGGCGGAGACCATACCGGCGGCAGTAAATCAGGCCTATATTTCCCTGGCGATCAGCAGTTTCATGATCTCATTGCTGCCGCCGTAGATCTTCTGAATACGGGCATCAGCGTACATCTTCGCTATGGGATATTCCATCATGTAGCCATAGCCACCGAAGAACTGCAGGCATTCATCGACAATCTCACACTGTTTCTGAGTGGTCCACCACTTGGCCATGGCCGCCGTAGCAGCATCCAATTTGCCTTCCGCCAGCTTCATCGCGCAGTCATCCACGAAGACGCGCGCCAGCTTGGCTTCGGTGTATCTTTCTGCCAGACGAAATTGGGTATTTTGAAAATCGAGAATGCGCTTGCCGAATGCCTTGCGTTCCTTGACATACTCCGCCGTCAGTCGCAACGCAGTCTCAATCGCCGCGCAGGCACCGACGGCGATGATGAGACGCTCTTGCGGAAGCTGTTCCATCAATTGTATGAACCCCTTGCCCTCGACCGAACCAAGCAGATTCTCGGCCGGTACTTCGACGTTGTCGAAAAATATTTCTGATGTATCCTGGGCCTTCATGCCGAGCTTTTCCAGGTTGCGACCACGACTAAAACCGCCATCACCTTCAATCGAATCTGTTTCAACCATGATAAGAGAAATACCTTTTGCAGATTCCGAGGGATCGGTTTTCGCAACAACACAAATAAGATTTGCGGTCTGACCATTGGTTAGAAAAGTTTTTTGACCATTTAGCACGTAGTGAGCACCCTGTTTGATCGCGGTAGTCGTCACCGCCTGCAAATCTGAACCGGTACCTGGCTCAGTCATGGCGATGGCCGACACAATTTCTCCACTGGCCATTTTTGGCAACCATTTTTGTTTTTGCTGTTCGGAACCATATGAATTGATATAGTGGGCGACGATGCCGGAGTGCACACCATTGCCAAACCCGCTGACATGGGCGTAGCCCATTTCCTCCACCAGCACCATCTCGTGTTTGAAGTTACCGCCACCGCCACCATATTGCTGCGGAATTGATGCGCAGAGAATTCCGGCCTTGCCCGCGGTCAGCCATGCTTCCCGATCGACATAGCCCTGCTTTTCCCATTTAGGCATTAAGGGTACGAATTCTTTAGCGAAAAATTTGCGTACAGCATCACGCATGATGTGCAGTTCTTCATCCATCCATGGACTCGTATAGTTTTCAAGCAGCATGTTTTTCGATTCCGTATTAACTAATTCATATCCATGGTTGTAGATTGTCAAACATCATTTTTTGTCACATCCGTATGCACCAACTAATAACAGCGGTTTTGTGTTTTCCCGTAGCATAATTATAGTTTCTGTATCGAGTAACTTACAAAAGCGTTTCCAGTATTCTCACACGACTTAAATATTCCCCATCGATGTCACTCCTGCGTCTGGCTCACTAATCGGGCAGCGAATCCATGCGCTCAATAATCATCGCATTAGCGGTGCCACCACCTTCGCAGATAGCGACCAGACCATACTGCGCTTCACGTCGCTCAAGTTCATGTATCAGAGTGGTCATCAATTTGGCACCGGTACCGCCCAGGGGATGCCCCAATGCCTGTGCTCCACCATTCACATTCAACTTGTCCAAGTCAGCATCGACGGCCTTGGCCCATGCCAGCGGTACTGACCCGAAGGCTTCGTTAACTTCATACAGGTCGATATCATCGATCGTCAGCCCTGCTTTTTCTAACACTTTTTGGGTAGCGGGGATGGGTCCTTCCAACATGATAACCGGATCTGAACCAACCACCGCCAATGAATGGATTTTGGCCCGCACCGGTAGATTGAATTTCCGCACGGCCGCTGCATTTGCCACCATTATGGCGGCGGCGCCATCGCTGATCTGACTGGCAGTACCCGCGGTAATGACACCACCCTCACGCAGAGTATTGAGAGATTCCATGGCCTCGATAGACGCGTCTGCTCGAATTCCTTCATCTACATCATGCACATCGAGACTGCCGTCCTCCAATTTGATGTTCAGAGGTACAATTTCCTGCTTGAAGTAACCCTGCTCGGTCGCGGCGGCGGCGCGTTGATGACTACGCAATCCGAAGGCGTCGAGATCGGTTCGGCTTATCTCGTATTTTTCGGCCAGTAATTCAGCGCCATCGAACTGGCTGAATTGAATACCGGGATACTGAATCTCCAGGCGCTCTCCTTTGGGCTTGCCGCGACCGTGGGCTAATCCATCTCGGATATTGGAACCGATCTCTACCGTACTCATGGCTTCGACACCACCACAGATCACCACGTCCTGAGTGCCTGACATCACCGCCTGAGCGCCGAATTGAATGGCCTGCAGTGAGGAGCCGCATTGACGATCCACCGTAGTACCAGGCACCGCCAGATCCAGCTTCGATGACAATGCCACATTACGCCCCAGATTGCCCGCCTGCGAGCCAATCTGAGAGACCACACCGAAGATCACATCGTCTACTGCATCGGTTGGCATACCGGTGCGGTCCAACAGTTCATCGATCACGATCGCACCCATGTCGACTGGATGAATCTGACTGAGTCGACCCTTCTTTCTGCCTGTTGCCGTTCGCACGGCGCCTACAATATACGCATCAGCCATTTGCTAAACCCCCATCTATGTTTGCTAATATTTATTCGTTAACACTAATCTGCGCCTGTCAATGAGACCAGTCCTTCACCTATATCGCTGGCATGCGTATGCCGGCATCGAGACGAATAGTCTCTCCGTTTAGATAACTGCAAGTTACGATATGCGCCACTTGTTCGGCAAATTCCTTTGGATCACCCAGCCTTTTGGGAAACTGGGTGATCGCAATCAAAGGATCTCGCACCTCATCCGGCGCCGGGCAGGGCGTCAGCCCCTCCCCGTACAACCCCGCGACCGGCAATGCGACGTTGTTCTTCTCCGAAAAGAATTTTCTC
>JADFOC010000335.1 GCA_022563075.1 Pseudomonadota bacterium | reverse complement strand
CAGAATCTTTTCTGGCATTGCTCGGCGTCAACTACACGATTAATGACAACTGGGCCATTAGTGGCCAGATAATCAGCATCATGGCAGACGATAGCTCACCGCTGGTATTCTTCGCCGAAGATGTGAGGCTGGGGACGACCATCACTTACAGTTTTTAGTTGTGGGAATTTACTCCGCGCCGGATGTATCCCCACAAATTCTCGCAAGCTGGCTCTGTAGTTTTAATTTGAATTTAATGCCATACAGAGCACGCAGTGATGGGGTGTTCCTAGGAACAGTCAGGGCCCAGGCTCAAATTGCTGAGGAATCTGAAGACTTTTTCCTGTGATCTTAGCGATCCAATCACGCAGTAACTCACTACCAGACACTACTCTTTTGAATGCCTTTAATATTGTATGAGTGTATTTCAGATTTCGTGCCGGCTTCCTCTCCTGACAGCTGACACTGAATATAGGGGCAAGGCATTCGAGACTCTCGCTCAACTCCAAGTGATAATCTCTGACAGTTTTGCCTGTCCTGGAACCCGCTAAAACTTGACTGGCCGTTCGAAGATTTCTTTGTCGAACTCCCCTTCCCAGTTTGCCACCACCGTTGACACCGACAGATCCCCAGTAACATTGACACTGGTGCGCAACATATCCAGTGGCCTATCGAAGGGCAGGATAAATCCAATAATCAGGGCAATCTCCTCACCTGACATTCCTATTGCACCCATCGATACCGGCATCAGCATCAGCGATGCACTGGGCACGGCGGCAGTGCCGATGGATGCAAGCGTGGTGGCGCCGGCAATAATTATATAGTCGACCAGGCTCAACTCGATGCCCAGAGCCTGGGCACCGAATACGGTGACGATACCAACATATAGAGCGGTACCATCCATATTGATAGTGGCTCCAAGGGGTAATACGGTAGAAGCGACGACTGGGCTTATCCCCAGGTTTTCTTCGGCTACCGACATCGAAACTGGTAGTGTCGCCGAACTGGATGAGGTGGAAAATGCCAGAATCATCGCGTCGCGTGCGCCGCTGAAAAACTTGATGGGGCTCAGTTTCAAGACATACTTCATCAGGATGCCATGCATGATGAGGACATGGGCAACACAGCCAATGGTGACCGCTAGCGCAAGATTGACCACGTCTAATAACGCAAGCACCCCCTGCGATCCGGCTCTCCAGGCGACCAGCGCAAACACGCCGAAAGGCGCGACTTCCATTACCCACAGAGTAATTTTTATCATGGTCTCGGCACCGGCTGCCATCAGATCTGCCAGTGGTTTGCCCTTCTCGCCGATCGTTAGCAAGCCAATTCCCACCAATAAAGAGAAGAAAATTATTGACAGAATATTGCCCTCGGCGAAGGCCGCAAAGATATTTTCGGGAAAGATATCCATCAGCCTCTCGCCTATCGGCACCACGTCCTGTACCTGTTCCGGAATCACGTCCGCCAGGCTAATCCCTGCTCCGGGTTGAATGAGTACGACGAGAATCAGCCCAATTACTATGGCTACCAAGGTGGTTAGCAGGTAAATTGCCAGGGTCTTAACGCCTAGTGAACCCAGCTTGGCAGGGTCACCCATCGAGACGATGCCAGAAACCAGAGTGACAAACACCAGCGGCACTATCACCATACGAATCAGGCGAAGAAACAGATCACCAATCCACTTGATCGAAGCCGCGCCTTCTCCCCAGATGGCGCCGACTATGATGCCTAACAACAGTGCGACTAATATGCGCTTCCACAGCGCTATCTCAAACCAGGTCCTCAGCATCTTCTCCCCCGAAATTATTCTTTTGTGACGCCGATTGGCCTCTCTTGATGATCATCCACGCAAACCCGCGTGATCCAAATTATGCTTGCTAGGAGACTATAGAAGTTCATACCATAGTTCCAGTATTTAACGAGTCAGAATAGGATCTGAAAATGCCACGGTGGATTCAAGGTACAGTGGTTGACAACATTCATTGGACGGAGAGTCTGTTTTCGCTAAAGATCGATGCCGATGTCGACAGCTTCACCGCCGGACAATTCGCCAGTCTGGCATTGGATATCGATGGCGAGCGAGTTGCTCGCCCCTATTCTTACCTGAGCTCCCCCGACCAGAATCCATTGGAATTTTTCTTCTATACGGCCACCGATGGCGTGCTGTCCAATGCCTTAGTGAAACTGAATGCAGGTGATACAATCTGGATAACGCAAAAATCCAATGGTTATTTTATCTTGGACGAAGTGCCGGCGTTCGACGATCTTTGGATGCTGGGCACGGGAACCGGCGTAGCGCCCTTCTTCTCCATTCTCAATACCGACGAACCCTGGCAGCGCTTTAACCGCATTGTGCTGGTTCATGCGGTTCGCAGCCTCGCCGACTTACGTTATCAGGAGATGGTTTCAGCCCTGCAACAGAAATACCCAGAGCGATTGTTGTTTCAAGCCTTTATCACCAGAGAAGAGATACCTGGCACTATTAAAGGCCGTGTGCCTGCCGCTATTAAAGATGGCTCGTTAGAGCAGGCGGTAAATCTTGAGCTTGGCGTAGACAAATCTCACATCATGCTCTGTGGTAACCCTGACATGGTGAAAGACGCAGTCGAAGTATTAAAGGCCCGGGGTTTCAGCAAAAATCGCAGACGCACCCCGGGCAACATTACGGCGGAGAATTATTGGTAATCGGCATCAACGTTGTTCGATTCTTCTGTGGTGAAGGCGGCGCTTGCCTTGCGTGGAGAATAACCATATTGCTCCTTACCCAAGGCAGTCAACACCGCCAGAATCAAGATACCGCGGCGCAGTTCCAGGCGCATGGCTTCCAACTTAGCACTCGTAGGCCGCTCCTGTTTCTATACTGTGTAGCGTACAGTTAACATACTGTATGCCACACAGTAATATGCAAGAAGCACTATTTTACGTTGGCAGAGAGAGTCAAACTTGTTTGCGAAGAGAAGTTAACTCATTGATAGTCAGTGGGTATTCGTCGAGATCGGCTGAGTTGTTCAAATCTGGCGCCGATATCGATCAGCGCTTGCTCTTGGAAAGAAGGCGCGATCAGGGTTAGCCCAACGGGACGCCCATCCTCCCCATAGCCCATGGGGATGGTTAACGCCGGGAAGTTAGCCAGTGCTGCAATGCCGGCATGGCGATTATTGATCGTCAGCAGAACATCCAGATTGAAATCGGTAAATAGTTTTTCCAGAGCAGTCTTCGCTGCGGTCTGTAATTCTTCCCTGAGCAATTCCAACTCTGCCGCGGTAAGATCCAGCTCGGCCATCATATCGACGAGGCCCTGGCCGTAAGGCGCTCGCATATCTACTGCGACCTCATTGAATGCCTGTAAATCATCTATCGATCGGATCGACACTTCTGCGCCTGCATGCCGATCCAAATAAAGTGCCAGATCGCGAACCATTTCAGCACCAAGAAATTCACTAAATCTTTCGTCACGCGCGGCGCTAAATTCCAGCGGGATTGAAGATGCTCCATGGTCGGACAACAGGCTCACTGCTACTTGGTAAATCTCATTTTCCGCATAATTGTCGAGTACTCCCAGCCGCTTGCCGTGAAGATCAATTTCTCGATAGAGGAGTGAAAAATCGCCACTGAGCCGCGGCATGGCCATATCATTTTGATCATAGCCAGACATGGCGTTGAACATTGCAACGGCGTCGGCCACGGATCGAACAATCGGCCCAGCCGTATCCAGCGTGGCCGAGATAGGCACGATGCCGGTGCGACTGAGATTACCCGTGGTCGGCTTCAAGCCCACCACCGAATTGGCGCTAG
>JADFOC010000016.1 GCA_022563075.1 Pseudomonadota bacterium | reverse complement strand
GCGCACGTGGAAGTGCTTGAAGATTAAATCGAGTCGTCTCGCGGCATGATTCTCAATTGCCGCTCCCGAGCGAGTTCACCCTCCACAACCATTCTTGAATGGAACTCTCCGGCAGGACTTGAAGAATCGGTTCTGCTTTGCCCAAAAAGAGAAGCACTGCAAGCCCAAGTAAGAGTCCGATAAAACCAAAAAATACGATTCCGAACAGATGCATCAGCGGTGAGATGCGTCGCGATGATTTTGTCTTTCTATCGGAACGGATTGTTGCTGTTGCAGCGCCATCCGCCGTCGCACTGCCGAAAATCGGGGCATCGATCAGAGGAGCACTTTCTTGGATCGAACTGACGCCCTCGAAACCCAGTTGCCGGCATTTACCGCCAGTGAGCTGGAAGAATTCGTCGGCCCGATTGCGCTCTATCCCGATAACCTGTTAGCCATCATCCTGCCTGCCTCCACCTACCCCTTGCAGATCGTGCTGGCGGCTCGATTCCTGGATCGACTGGCATCCGACAGCAGCCTGGAACCCGATGCGAGCTGGGATGAATCCGTGATCGCCTTGCTGAACTATCCGGAAGTGGTGCAGATGATGAACGAGAATATCCAATGGACATGGCAACTCGGAGAGGCTGTCGTGAACCAGGAGGCCGATGTTCTTACTGCCATTAAATCATTTCGCGACCTCGCTTATGCCGCTGGAAATCTGAAATCCGACGAATTTCAGGACGTGAGCAGTAGTGACACGGCTATCGTAATCACCCAGGTAGATGAAACTGTGGTCTACGTGCCTTATTACGTGCCAGAAGAAGTTATCGTCTATCAGACGCAGCCGGTCTATCACTACTATCCCACCGCTTACCCGGTTTACTATTATCCCTATGCGGCAGGGCATCACTTTATGTCCGATTATTTCTGGGGTGTCACTTCGGCGTTTACCATCGGCTGGTCAGATCACCATCTGCATGTCTACCACCCGAGTTATTCCCACCACCCCTATAATGGGTATCATTACGATTCCAGCCACCATTACCGTCGCCCCAATCTTGGTGCTTTCAATCGGTTCTATGTGGATAATCACCATCGAACGCCAACCAATCGATTCCGCGAGGGCAGTTATTGGCGACCACAGGGAAACAGCGGGTCACGTCCAACTGATCGTCGCAATCGGAACAATATCTACTCAGCAGCCGATGTGCGGACGGTATCGAACGACAGGCGAGGGCGTAGAGCTTCGAACGATAACCGCGGGGTCCGGATCGATCCAACTCCCACCACGGCATTTGCCAACAACAATCGGAGCACGCAGCCATCCCGAGAGGTTTCGCGACGCCAGAGTAATCGACGGGACAATGACAGAACATCCAGGCCATTAGCGAATACTCTTACGAATTCGACCCCCGTTACTGCCAATACTTCCACGGCTGTCAATCGCGTACGTGCCCAAAGGAGTGATGTTCGTCCTGCAGCCGAGGACAGACGGCGCAGGGGTAGAACCGGGGATCTAGTACGCAATCAGCGTGACTCGAACTCTGTTCGCGCGACTTCAAATCGGTCAACACGATCGACAGTTAATCTCACTCGAGCGCAACCTACGGTGGCCCTGTCGACTCAAAATACCAGAGTCACTAATCGTTCCAATCGGCGAAATACCACGGTGAATCGCGGCCAACGAATTGCACCGGCTGAGACCAGAAGTCGCTCGGTCCGTCAGGCACCAAGCAGACAACGTTCCGCGCCACCGGTTCGAAGAACCGAGCCAGCCCGCACCACCAGTCGATCTTCGGCTCCCGCTCCTTCCAGGAGCACACGTTCTGCTTCCCAGAACACCCGATCATCTTCTAATTCGCGTAGCGCACGCTCTTCATCCAGTGTTCGCAGTACACCCTCTGCGTCAAGGCAGTCGAGCCAAAACAATCGACGCAGTAGAGGCAGCCGCCGCGAGCCGTAGACCCTGGCTCCATTATTCATTGGGTACTGACAAGATAATGCTGCACAGATCTGTCTGCCTTGCTTGATTCTGGTCTCCCTGACTAAAACTCCAATAGAGCAGCGAAATAAACACTTCCATCCTTGGTTGCATGAATCGATGCGGCGCCAGTTAGATTCATGGAATCGGGGAGTATCAATTGCTCGAATACATCACCCGCTTGGCGAATAACACCTTGATCCCTGGTGCCTTACCAGATATAGCCTCGGCTACCTTCGAAGATGGATCGGTACACCATGGACCTTGCGGTTTCGGATGCAATGGCTTCGAAGTTAACTTCCTGAGCGAAACTCAGCAAGGGCAGAAACAGTGCTAAGAGGTTTAGTGTTTTCATGTCTTATTGATTTTGCACCCAATAAACAAAGTGCAAACAAGTTGGACTCCCGCAGAAATTCAGCAGGCAGCCCTTGATTTGAATGAATATTTTTGTGGATGTCCAATCTATCCTTGTGGATGTCCAATCTATCCTTCTGAGTTTATGCACACAGTTAATCACTGTGCATACAGGTAGACGCAGGCGAGGCGCCTGTTTATGCTATCGGCACGCCATTAATTGAGGAGTAACCCATGAAAACAAAATATTTGAACGCGCTGGTGGTTGGCGCAGTCCTGTCGGTTCTGCCGTTCACTGCATTACCAGCGGATGACTATGATGACTTGATTCAGGCTGCGGTAAATAATCCAGCAAGACTGGAGACTAACAGTAGCCGCGATGCCCTGCGTAAACCGGCTGAAGTAATCAAATTTATGGGTGTGCAACCTGGAATGACCGTTTTAGATGTAATCGCCATCGGCGGCTATTATACAGAAATACTTGCCGGGGTTGTTGGTGCTGAGGGCCGAGTTATCTCACATGTTTTTGCAGCCTCAGGGATGGACCCCGATTATGCCTTCGCCGCACATATCAGAAATTCCGAGCATCTGGATAATGTGGTGCCTATCTATGCCGATTTCAAAGACCTCGAATTAAAAGAAGACAGCTTGGATCAAGTTTTCTTGATTCAAAATTTTCATGATCTCTATTTTGAAAGATTTGCTGTTGATGTTGATGCCAAGTTGGCGATGTTCCGATCGGCTTTAAAATCTGGTGGAACTCTAGCCGTCATCGATCATGTGGCCGTGGATGACGCACCCAGTTCATCGGGGAATGCCATACATCGCATTTCACCCGTACTGACAAAAAGAGTTCTGGAAGCAGCCGGCTTCGTGCTGGAGGCGGAGAGCGATATTCTTTTAAATGATACCGATGATCCTACGGTGATGGTCTTTGCTCCGGCGGTGCGCGGGAAAACCAGTCGCTTCATTCATCGCTATAGAAACCCATAGCGAAAACACGGGGTCAGATTTTCATTGCTACACAACGACGATTCACGCGGTGTGCAACTGAAGACCTGATCCCATGATTTCTCTAATACGGGTCGCTAGGCGGTGAGCTAGGAACTGGAGAAAATGAATCAAGTTCTCGCAGATGCAGTGCTACTTGTTCATTTTCTATTTGTCGTATTTATTGTGGGCGGAATGCCACTGATCTTAGTAGGTGGTATGCGGCAGTGGCCCTGGGTACGCAATTGGTGGTTCAGGGCCGTGCACCTTGGTTGCATTTCAATCGTTGTAGCGCAGTCCTGGTTTGGCCTGATTTGTCCGCTGACCAGTTTAGAAATGAGACTTCGCTTCCAAGCCGGCAATGATCAATATACCGGGAGTTTCATTCAATACTGGTTGCAACGCATTCTGTACTACGAAGCCCCAGCGTGGATATTCATCGTGGTCTACACCTTATTTGGCTGTTTGATCCTGTTTAGTTGGGTTCGTTTCCCGCCACGAAGATCGTCCGAACTATAGCGTTGATTATTTCACCTAACGGCGCGAAGCCATAGTTGGACCGGATGATGATGCTGGTGTCATTCTCGGGAAAATATTGCATCCAGGAAGTAACACCATTGCTGCCCCCATCGTGGCCATATGCCCGCTTCTCACCTTCGCCGGTTACTACGATGCCCAGGGCATAAGTTACACTGACAACCGGGTCGGGAGTAAGCATCTGCTCCAGAAGTTCAACTGAAAGCAGCCGGCCAGCAAACAGCACACCCGTGAACAGGCCATCTTCAACGCAGGCATTCACGGCAGCGCCGATGTCTTCGCCCAAGCCGGCAAAAGCGAAAGCCGCCAGGAGCGATGATCCCAACAGGTGTGCAAGACGCTGGCACCAGCATTTAAGCTTGGCGGATATCCGGGCGAGCCGCAGGGGAATCAAACGGACAAGTTAATTACTTTGACGTACGGGAGCGCTAAAAAGGACAGCTTTATCAGTAAATCTCCTGAATTGAGGGCTTATCGACCCATACCAGGGAATTTCAGCATGGATTAGCAGTTGCCCGGTATCGTTCTAGAATAAGGGGCCAAAAATGGACGATGGACTTAAACCGAGATAGCTTTTATTCTGCCTGGATACAGGTCTTCGCGGAGGTGAGAAAAATGAGCATCAATTCAGATAGATTCAAGATGGATCCAGTGAAGATGGCAATTATGCTCGCGTTCACCTTGGGTCTTGGAATAACTGTCAGTGCACAAACCGACTGGACCCCAAATATACTGGCGGATGGTCAGCCTGATATAACAGGAATGTGGAACAACGTTGGGGCTACGGCTACCCCTCTGGAGCTTCCTGAGCAGTTCCAAGGTCGAGAGCCAACCGCGGAAGAGCTCACCGCATTCATCCAGGGCCGAGACCAGGCCAGAAAGGCGGCCACCTGGACCGGGTTTGAGAACAGCCGGGGCGTGGGCGCCTATGAGAATTACTGGTTCGACTGGTTTTGGGAGGATATTGTGGTCGATGCTCCAGCCCTTATCGTCGAGCCTCAAAATGGTCGCCGCCCAGAGATGACCGAACGGGGTAAGGCCCGCGCTGCCTATAACGCTGAGCATGAGCACGATTCCGCCGCTACGGTGGAGTCTGGTGATCGCTGTCTGTCGCGCGGTGTGTTTGGGATGATGATGCCGACGGCTTATAACAATGGCAAACTGATCCTACAGTCACCAGGCTACGTCATGATTCACAGCGAGATGATCCACAATGCCCGTATTATTCCGATCGATGCCGGCCCCCATGTGAATGACAAAATTAAGCTCTGGGAAGGAGATCCCCGTGGTCATTGGGAGGGCAATACACTGATTATCGAATCCACCAATTTTAAGTATGTTCCCAACATGCGTGCCCCCGGCACTCCCGGTCCAAGGAATGCACCGCAACATGAGGGCAGAACCATGGTGGAGACTTTCACCTTCGTTGACCAGGACACGCTACGCTATTCACTCACTGTCGATGACCCTGAAACCTACACGGCCCCGTGGACGGTGGCTTTTCCCTATAAACGGGACAACAGATACACACAGTACGAGTATGCCTGCCATGAGGGTAATTACGCGATGGAGAGCCGTCTGAGCGGTGCTCGTGTACAGGAACAAGATCGGTCAAATTGATCTGAGCAGGGGCAGAAGAAAAACCCATGCTCGAAGCAGGTGGTTTTAATTTGGTGCCGGGCCGGTGTCGAGAGGGGACAGATTTACTTCACAAAATTGACTCAATAAATCTGCTACTCATGGCTCCTGCCTGACCATCATCACCAGGTATTCCTGAGTTCCCGCAGTTTAAGGAACACGGTTTGCGGGTCAGGATCATCGGGCATCTCTGGAAATTCCGCTTTCAGCGTGGCAATCACCGATGGATTCTCCAATCTGAAAAAAGTGTTGATCTCTTTTTCCATGGCGAATGTGGTTACCAGTGCGGCGGCAGGATTTTGATCCTTTAGTTCATCGAGCAAGGATTTGGCTCTGGCGTTATCCGGCTCCCGGGACAGCGTAAACTCCAGATTGTTGCTGATGTAGTCGTGACCTGGATAGATCTTGGTGGCATCCGCCAGTTTCGAAAGCTGGCTGGCGAAGGTGCCATAGAGTTCCTTGGGGTGGCCGCCATTGTGACAATTGCCGGCACCGGCGTTGAACAGGGTATCTCCACTAAACAATGCGGGCTCATCGGTTTGTGACAGCAGACAGATGTGAGACATGGTGTGTCCTGGTGTGTCCAACACCAGCAGCTCTACACTCTTACCTACCTTGACCACATCGCCCGCGGATAAACCGACATCCATGCCAGGAATGCTGTTAGCGGCGTTCTGATGGGCCAGCAACTTCGCGCCGGTAGCGGCGATCACTTGCTTATTGCCTCCCGTGTGATCTCCATGTTCGTGCGTGTTCAGGACTTGGGTGATAGTCCAGCCATTTTCCTGGGCGGCGCGAAGACACTTCTCATGATCCAGTGGATCGATCGCCAGCGCCTCACCGCTATCGGGGCAAACCACCAGGTAATTAAAATTGCGGTAGGCATTACCAGTCCAGATTTGCTCGACAATCATGGCTTTCTCTCGAATCAGTGATAGGCGTACGCTAAGAAGGATAATGTTCGCACCGATAGGAGGGCAGGGCAACTGCTGCAGACCAGGGCACAGGAGAGAGATTTTCCTATCAGTGCTAATCAAATAAGCCTGCCCCCTGCGATTGTATGAGTTGTTAGCGTCCAGATATCCCCGGAGGCCCCCAATCAGTAGCGTTGCGGCTTAAGCGGTGTCGGTATTGGTAATTATTTCAATTCCAAGTTGACTTAGTGTAAGACAAACACTAACTTTAGTGTGTTTTTTACACTAAGTCCGGGGCAATCGATGCCTGCAAAGAAGTATTGTTATGAATATCCGCACCCCGCGGTAACTACCGACATGGTGGTTTTTACTATTCGTGACCAGGAACTAAAGCTATTGCTGATTAAGCGCAAACTGCAGCCATTCAAAGGAAGTTGGGCATTGCCGGGCGGATTTGTCGCGATAGCCGAAGACATTCACCAGTGTGCCGAACGGGAATTGGAAGAGGAGACTGGCGTCAGGGGAGTCTATCTGGAACAGCTTTGCACTTACGGTCACCCTGAGCGAGACCCTCGAGAGCGGGTCATTACCATCGCCTACTACGCCCTGATTCCCTCGGAGAAAATCAAGATCCGAGCGGCAACCGATGCCACAGCGGTGGATTGGTTCGTAATGGATGAGTTACCTGAGCTGGCCTTCGATCACGCCAATATAGTGGAACAGGCCAAGCAGAGACTGGTAGCCAAACTAGATTACTCCACTATCGCATTCCAGTTTTTACCGCGCGAATTTACGTTGACGGAAGTTCAGGACATTTACGAAATCATACTCGAAGAGAAAATGGACAAGCGCAATTTTCGCAAATGGGCGTTGGCCTTAGAGAGTATCGAGGAGACTGGAGAGGAGCGCCGCGAGGGTCGTCATCGACCGGCGAAGCTCTATCGGCTTATTGATCCAAGTAGGGTAGATATCATCAAGTAAAGATCGCCGAACAGTTAGCGGCCAGTTCGTCGCAAGATAGTTAGTGCTGAATACGGAGAAAATGAATAAATGCTAGAACCCTCTCGAAAATCAACGCTGGCAGCTTCTACAAATTGATAGCACCGGCTTAAAGAGAAAGCTTATGAAAGCAGTTGTATGGACAAAATATGGACCACCGGAAGTTCTTCAGTTTGAAGAAGTGGATAAGCCAACCCCCAAGGACGATGAAGTGCTGATAAAAATGGCGGCGGCAAACGTATTTCCTGGAGATTGTGAAATGCGTAGATTTCAGATACATCCGTTGTTCTGGCTGCCCCTGAGATTATTTCTTGGAATCAGGAAACCAAGAATAAAAATACTGGGACAGGAGCTGGCCGGGGAAGTGGTAGCAGTGGGCAAGGCGGTCACCCAATATAAGCAAGGTGACCAGGTTTTTTCACCAACCGAATTTGGCGGTGCTTATGCCGAGTACGTACGCACCAAGAGCAAGCTTACAACATTAAAACCGGCCAACATGAGCTATGAGGAAGCCGCCGCTGTCTCTGTTGGCGGACTCAATGCCTTGCATTTTGTACGAAAAGGCAAGATCCAGCGCGGTCAGAAAGTGCTTATCTTCGGCGCCGCCGGATGTATCGGCACCATGGCCGTGCAGATCGCCAAAGCCTTCGGGGCCGAAGTGACGGCAGTCGACAGTACTTTGAAGTTAGACATGTTGAGCTCTATCGGTGCCGACCATGTTATCGACTACACCCAGGAAGATTTCACCCAAAATGGTGAGTCTTATGATGTCATTATTGATGTGGTAGGAAAAAGCTCGTATTCACGAAGCTTGAAATCACTTAAACACGATGGCTATTTCGTGTTAGGTAACGCCCCGACATCTCATATGCTCAGAAGTCTATGGCCTTCAAGCATTAGAGGAAAGCATGTGAGAGTAGCGATAACAGCTTATCGAACGGAGGATTTAGTTTTTCTCAAAGAACTTATCGAGCAGGGCAAGCTGAAAACCGTCATAGATAGAATTTACCCTCTGCAACAAACTGTCGAGGCGCATCGTTATGTTGAATCCGGGCAAAAAGCAGGAAATGTAATCTTAACCATGGCAGACAGTGGCAGCCAAACCTGATGACTAAGCTTTTTGTATTATTTACCGCGTACTCACGGAAATTCACTTCCATAAATTAAGGCCGGCATCTTGAAAGCAATTGTATTTACCGAGTATGGATCGATAGATGTTCTCCAGCTCAAAGAAGTCGAAAAACCTGTTCCCGAGGACAATGAAGTTCTGCTGAAGGTGCATGCGGCCTCGGTAAACGATTGGGACCTGGAACTGGTGTTGGGCACACCCTTGTTTATGCGCTATTTCTACGGTCTGCTAAAACCGAAACCGACCGTGCAGATACCCGGCTGCGATGTCGCCGGCCACATCGAAGCCGTTGGAAAAAACGTAGCGCGGCTAAAGCCGGGCGATGCAGTGTATGGCGATTTGTGCATGAGTGGTTTTGGTGGTTTTGCCGAGTATGTCTGTGCCCCCGAACATGCATTAGAACTAAAGCCAGCAAGCATGACATTCCTGCAAGCGGCGTCCTTACCCCAGGCAGCACAATTAGCCGTGCAGAGCCTTATCGATACCGGCAATCTGCAGGCCGGCCAAAAACTTCTTATTAACGGCGCCGGTGGTGGCGTGGGCACCATTGGTGTTCAAATTGCAAAATCAATCGGTGCCGAGATAACAGTCGTCGATAGCGCAATGAAACTGGAGATGCTGCGTGCGCTGGGTGCTGACCATGTTATCGATTACACCGTAGAGGACTTCACCAGAAACACCCAGCAGTACGATCTTATTCTAGATACCAAGACCAGTCGCTCGATGCTGGACTACACGCGGGCATTAACCCCTGAAGGAATGTACGTCACCGTGGGTGGCTCCATGCCTCGAATCCTCCAGTCATTTTTTCTAAAGCCATGGATTTCACTGACCAGCAATAAAAAGACTCGCATCATCTCTCTGAAACCCAACAAGGATTTAGGCTACATGAACAAGATGTTTGAAGCCGGCAAGGTGGTGCCAGTGATTGATGGACCCTATAAGTTAAGTGAGGTTGCCGCTGCGCTAAGGTATTTTGAGAAGGCAGAGCATAAGGGCAAGGTAATGATAAGTATTGATTAAGTGTCTGCTAATGGTTATCAGCGGTAGGCTAATAATGCAGTGCAGGCCATGATTAAGTAGACCTATTGAATAAATTATCGAGGAATAACGTAACCTGTCCCGCGCTTATTCGTCAATGTAATATTTGGGAGTTATTGTTGTTTCCGGAATGAGTACTAGAAGTTTTAAATGTCCGGTTTTCTGAGCTAGGACAACTTAATTTCTCGTAGGTCGGTCCAATCAAACCAGGAGTATCAAATGAAACATTGTTCTTGTTTGTTTTTCCTCACTGCAGCGTTGACTCTGTTAACACCCGTGTTACACGCACATCACAGTGCGGCGGCTTTCGATACCGAACAAGTAGTCACCATCGAAGGCATCGTCACCCGAGTTCAATGGGTCAATCCCCATGTCTATATTTATATCGATCAGACGACGGAAAACGGGGAAATTATCAATTGGGAGATTGAAGGCTTCGGGCCTGCCTCGATGCGGCGAATGGGATGGACCAGAAATACCCTCAACTTAGGCGATTCCTTGACAGTCAGCGGTAATCCGCCAAAAAATCCTGGCAGCCATAGCATCTATCCGCAAACGATGCAGCAGGGCGATAATATCTTGTTTAGCGGTCAGGCGTTCTTTACGCTGGCGTTGAGTGGTGGCGCAACACCAGAGATCTCTACCAATAGTTTAGACGGGATCTGGACAACCCAATTAGCAACCTCTCTGATCCCTTTTTTGTTGGGAACAGATTTGCATGATCTAACCGAGGCCGGTGCTGCGGCTGTGGCAGGATGGGACGAACCGACCATGAATCCAGCCATCAATTGCACACAAATGGCATCGCCGTTTTTTATGATCATCCCAGACGCTAAGCGGATCACAACGAATGAATCTGTGATCATGATGACCGGCGATTATGATAGCGCCGTGCGCACTATTCACATGAACGTCACCAGCCATGATGGGGCTTCAGGCTCTAGCCAGGGGCATTCCATCGGCCGATGGGAAGGTGATAACTTGATTATCGACACGACCCATTTCGCCCCACATGCAATGGGAAACGGTTCGGGGGTGCCTTCTGGTTCGCAAAAACACCTGATCGAGCGTTTAACAATTAATGCGGATGGAAAAAGCCTGTCCTACTATTTTGAACTCTCGGATCCGGAGTTTTTGGCTTCACCATTTACCGGTGACACCGATTGGACATTTAGTCCAGACGTGGAATTCATAACCGATGAATGTAACTTAGAGAGCGCCCGACGGTTTGTCGAATACTGATGTACGATCACCTAGGAGAGTACTGAAAATGAATCGAGACAACATCTTGATAGAAGCAGAAGAGTTGAAGTCGATAGCCGACAATGGAAATCTTCGAGTCTATGACGTTTCTATTGTGGTTGCAGCTTTTGGCGGAGATGGTACGAACCAACTGACCGCCCAGGAGAGATACCTGCGAGGCCACATTCCTGGTGCCGCATTTTTTGACCATCAGAACTTCTCAGATCGCAACGGTGATTACATGTTTATGGTATTACCGGAAACCGAGCTTGCCTCGAGCATCGGCAACCTTGGCATCACCGAAGACTCAGAGGTGATCTTCTACTCCACAGAGTCGATTATCTGGGCGACCAGAGCCTGGTGGATACTGCGTTACGCTGGCCATGATAATGTACGAATCCTCAATGGCGGTCTCGCTGCCTGGCAGCAATCTGGAGGAGAAATCGAACAGGCAGCGCGGCGATATGAAGCTACTGATTATGAGTGTAAGCTGCGGCCAAATATGATTGCCAGCAAGGAAGACGTACAGGCGGCTATGGAAGATGATGCCGTATGCACGGTGAATACCTTGTCCCACGACGATTACACCGGGAGCAGCGATGCCTACTACGCTGCCCAAGGACACATCACCGGCTCGGTGAACCACCCCTGTGACGATTTACTCGATGGCGCTTCCTTCTTGGCTAATGATGAGCTGGCATCCCGCCTTGACGAAAAAGCACCAGGCGAGCAGATTATTACTTACTGTGGCGCTGGTATTGCGGCGACGGTCAATGCGGTAGCGTATTTACTCGTAGGGCAGGACAATGTCGCGATGTATGATGACTCCATGTTGGAATGGATGGGGGAAGGGTTACCTACCACCAACGGAGACAGTCCGGCTTAGCGGCTGAGCCGGTAGCAGCCGATCCAAAATGTGAAGGTCGAGGCCACGATTGAATCAGAGTACTGACCAGAAAATCTTGAGACAATGTAGCTTATCTTAATTTATTCTTACTGCAGGTGATGCATAACCGTGAAAGAATGTAATCAGTGTGGAAAATGCTGCACGAAATATAGTAACGGTGGCTTGTCTGCATCGGCGAGCGAAATTGAATTGTGGGATGTATTTAGGCCCGATATATCCAAGTACGTCGACGCAGGAAATATTTGGATAAGCCCCGACACTGGCAAGCAATTGGAACTGTGTCCGTGGTTGCGGAAACTGCCTAATCAAGATAAGTATCTCTGTGCTATCTATTATGATCGCCCCGACGACTGCAAAGCCTACCCTGTCAGCATCGAACAAATGGTAAACGATGGATGCGAGATGATAGAAGTGCAGGACTTACTCTATCCGAAACAAGCGCAACATAATTTGAATAGAATAATGGCGGATAGCCGACCCCCATATAATGAATAGATAGTGGTAATAGGGGCGGGCTTCGTCTAAATTTTGAACCTGTGTAATTTGCTTTTTGCATGGCCACAATGGAGTTATTTCGTCTCGCAAAATGTCACATTCCAAACGACTCAGGAGCCAATAAGTGATATCGCCATTCAGTAAATCCTTTTCCCCGGTTCTGCTGCTCCTCGGCACAGTTCTCATAACCGCCTGTAGTCCGGACGAATCTGTCACTACACAGAATGCTGTCGAGCCCGCTCCCCCTGCAGAGATTACGACGACGAATTCCGGCTTGCTGCCGCATCAAGAACTGGCTAAGGAGTTGTTACGGGAGCTGATCGAAATTGATACCACCGACAGCAAGGGTGACAATACCCGGGCGGCACAGGCTATGGCCGACCGCCTCATCGCCGCTGGTTTTCCAGCGGAGGATGTACAGGTATTGGAGCCCGTGCCAGGCAAAGGTAACCTGGTGGCCCGTTATCGAGGCAAAGACCTGGGTCTGCGTCCACTGCTATTACTCGCGCACCTCGACGTAGTAGAAGCCGATCCGGCGGACTGGACGCTTGATCCGTTTACCTTTATCGAGCAGGAAGGTTATTACTACGGCCGTGGTACTACCGATGACAAAGATGAAGCAGCGATTTATATTGCCAATTTGATACGCCTGCGAGAAGAAGGATTTGAACCCGATCGTGACATAATTGTTGCCCTGACGGCGGATGAAGAAGGTGGCGATCACAACGGCGTGCGCTGGTTGCTGGAAAATCATCGTGCACTGATTGATGCGGAATACGCTCTCAACGAAGGTGGCGGCGGCGCCATGAGAGACGGCATCTATATTTCGAACGCGGTGCAGGCCAGCGAGAAGGTGTATCAAACTTTCACCCTCGAAGTGACCAATCCGGGCGGGCATAGCTCTTTGCCGGTCAAGGACAACGCGATCTATCATCTGGTGGATGCGCTGGCGGCTATTCGAAGTTACGAATTTCCAGTGATATTGAATGCAGTGACTCGGTTGTTTTTCCAGCGCTCTGCCGAACTTGAAGAAGGCGCGCTTGCCGCCGCGATGCGCGGCGTAACCCAGGACCCACCCGATCCAGAAGCCATCGAATTTTTCGCTGACATGACTTTTTATAATTCCCGATTGCGTACAACCTGTGTTGCCACCAGACTCGATGCCGGCCATGCCGATAATGCCTTGCCACAGCGAGCGCGGGCGACGGTGAATTGCCGTGTCTTACCGGGTGAATCCGTCGAGGAAGTACAGAATACACTTCTGTCCCTGGTTGACGATGATCGAGTGGCGATAACCCGGGTTGGTAGCGCCACCCAATCACCTCCCTCACCACTGTCGCCCGCGTTGCTCGAAGCCATTGAAAACATCACCGATTCTATGTGGCCTGGGGTTCCGGTGATACCGACGATGAGCACTGGCGCAACCGATGGCTTGTATCTGCGCAATGCGGGCATACCTGTCTATGGAGTGTCTGGGCTATTCGGTGACATCGATGATATCCGCACCCAGGCTCTCGAGTTCCTCACCGCGCGCAAGCAGCGCATCGGGATCGGGCTTTCCAGGTATTGCAACTTTCGAAACATCCAGTACAGCGGCGATCAGAGTACGGGCACCCAACGGCATTTCAGTGCCGCGAAAAGTCCAAGGGTAGCGTTTGCGTTCGTTATTCATTGGGAGGGACGAGGCCGCGTGGCCTTTCGTTGGTACAGCCAGAACGCCACGGCCATTCCGGCGGTGGCGACAGCGGTGATTACGACCGCACCGTAGTCTCTATCGTAAACCTGTGAGCCCATCAGAGTGCTGGCCAAGAGCGCGGGAATTCGCGCAAGCCCCGATATCAGGACGAATCTCCCCATCGGAAAACCGGAGACGCCAGCGCCGTAAGACATCGCATCCTTCGGTGCTCCCGGCACCAGAAAGAGTATGAACAACGCCATCGGAGCCCTTGCCGATCCAATTGCGTGGTTCA
>JADFOC010000015.1 GCA_022563075.1 Pseudomonadota bacterium | reverse complement strand
ACAAGCCTCTGCTACGTTTAAACTAAAATCCGAACCCCCATAACGACCATAGATCACCACACCCTGAGATTCGCAAATCACATCAGGAAAACCACTCAGAACCACCGATGCCACCGTCGAGGCCATCTCACGCATCGGCATCGTTATCGCTGTGTAAAAACGCGCCGGCAGCGGCATCGCGAATATCCAAAATACGATTGGGGCTTTCAATTTAAGGAAGGTTATGTTTCTAAAAATTATTGTTGGAATGCAGAAAAGTAAAACAGCGATCAAAGTTATCCACTGAAATTTATCCAGCCGTTTTTGGATGAGAAAGAGTGAACCATATACGAGTATTGAGGCAGCGATCAGAAACTCTGCCGCACTGAAAATACCGCCGATGCTGTGTTCAAAGCCAGCGATATTGACTAGGCGTTCGTCCATGGCCCAAACGCTGATAAATACCAATAAAGGTATGTAATCTAAAAACTGTTTCATTATTGTCTATCTTTTCTGCAATTAACGGGAGTAGTCACGGCTTCGTGAAAAGGCAGCAGCATATTAATCGATTTAAAGAAATGTGTCTGCTTTTATAAAGCGATGTAATAGAATCCCCTTCTTTTCGGCAGCCTGTAAACCAGTTTAGTAGATACTACGAAATAGACCCAGAGAATCCCAAATTCTTGATGAGTGCCTTTCTGCAAATACATTCCGTCAATCCGGAAGCACGCTTGATTAAGCAGGTAACCGAGGTGCTGCTAGGCGGTGGCGTGATCGTCTATCCCACAGATTCTACCTATGCTCTGGGCTGCCACCTCGGTGACAAAGCAGCGCTCGAACGCATTCGTCGAATCCGCCAATTGGATAACAGACATAATTTCACCCTGGTTTGCAGTGACCTGTCGTCACTCGCCAGTTACGCCAAAGTACATAACAGCGCCTACAGAATTTTGAAGGCATACACGCCAGGGCCCTATACATTTATCCTCAAGGCATCTCCTGAGGTGCCACGCCGTTTAATGCACTCGAAGAGAAAGACTATTGGTTTGCGCGTGCCGGACAATGCTATCGCTCAGGCGATCCTTGCTTCATTGGAGGAACCAATTATGAGTACCAGTCTAATTTTACCGAATGAAACAGAGCAGCTGTATGATGCTTATGAAATGCGACTGAAGATTGGAAAGCTTGTAGACTTGATAATCGATGGCGGTGCCTGTGGCCTAGAGCCAACTACGATAGTTGATCTGGTGGAGGGTGTGCCCAAAGTGTTGAGAATGGGCAAGGGCGATCCGGAACCTTTTATCTGAGAACAGGTTATAATTTTCGCCGTTGCCGATTGGCGCCTGAGCAATGACAGATTGACTATTTAATTGAGAGGGAGAATAAGTTGTCCACCGTGGATTCGCAGCAACGAGTATTGTCAGGAATGCGGCCGACCGGTCGCCTTCATTTAGGGCATTTACACGGGGTGTTGAAAAATTGGGTCAAACTTCAACATGAATATGAGTGTTTTTTCTTCGTGGCAGACTGGCATGCCCTGACTACGCACTATGGTGATCCTGCTCTGTTCGAAGAAAACGTGTTGGACATGGTCATAGATTGGCTGGCAGTGGGTGTAAATCCGGGTTCGGCGGCGTTGTTCGTGCAATCCAAGATTCCAGAACATGCTGAGCTACACTTGTTGCTATCAAATCTGATCCCATTGGGTTGGCTGGAGCGAGTTCCCAGTTATAAAGATCAACAAGAGATATTGCATGCGAAAGACCTGGATACCTACGGATTTCTCGGGTATCCACTGCTGCAGGCAGCCGATATTTTGATTTATCGTGCAGGTTATGTACCGGTGGGTGCGGACCAGGTGGCACATGTAGAATTAACGCGAGAAGTAGCCAGACGCTTCAATCATATATACGGCAAAGAACCCGGATTCGAGGAGACTGCTCGGGCAGCGGTTCGAAAAATGGGTAAAAAGGCAGCGCGGCTCTATTCGAATCTACGTACCGCTTATCAGGAACGAGGGGATCACGAGGCACTGAAAAAAGGTCAGGCTTTGCTAAGAGCTCAGCAGAATATTTCCATTGGTGACCGGGAGCGGTTGTTTGGCTATCTTGAAGGTGGCGGCAAGATGAACTTGGCTGAACCTCAAGCCCTGTTAACCCCTGCCTCTAAAATGCCGGGGCTGGATGGCCAGAAAATGTCTAAATCCTACAACAACACGATCAGTTTACGGGAGCCATTGGGGGACGTTGAAAAGAAAATCAAGACTATGCCCACGGATCCAGCTCGAGTGCGTCTGTCGGACCCAGGTGATCCTGAGAAATGCCCGGTGTGGCAATTACACCAAACCTACTCGGATCAAGCCACCAGAGATTGGGTGGTAGAAGGCTGCAAGAGCGCTGGTATCGGCTGTCTAGAGTGCAAAAAGCCCGTGATCGAGGCGATCGTCGCAGAGCTGGAGCCTATTCAAAAGGAAGCCGCGCAATACGAAAAAGACCCGGATATCGTGAGATCAATCATCGCGGAAGGCTGTGAGACGGCGCGCGAGTCCGCGAAAGAAACAATCCAGGATGTGAGAGACGCGATGGGTTTGGGGCACTGGTAGTAAAGCCGGGGCCAGGTGAGCTTTTCAGCCGCTTTTGAGGTAAAATTTCAGTACTCACGAGATTAAATAGCAAACCGCCAGATTGACCATCACAGGTACCGATTCAGCCAAGGAAAGCGTTGAGCCTACAGGGGTTCCAGGTACGCCGGAAGAGCATGACTCCAATGCGCCGGAGCAACACGAATTGCCTTTCGCGTATGTCGCCGGTGAAGCGATCACCGAAATTCCCAAAGATCTCTATATCCCGCCCGATGCGCTGGAAATTTTTCTAGAAGCGTTTGAAGGGCCACTGGTTTTATTGCTGTATCTGATTAAACGCCAGAATATCGATATTCTGGATATCAGCGTGGCAGATATCACCGATCAGTACATGACTTATGTTGATCTAATGGAGGCCAGCCAATTCGAGTTGGCCGCCGAGTACCTGGTAATGGCCGCGATGCTGGCAGAAATCAAGTCACGAATTCTGCTACCCAGGCAGCCTGCAGAGACGGAAGAAGATGATCCTCGGATGCAGCTTATTCGTCGTTTACAGGAATATGAGCGCTATAAGAAAGCGGCCGAAGACATTGATGAATTACCCAGAATGGAGCGCGATTTCCATCGTGCAACGGCGGCATTGCCAGAGATCGAGCGAGTGACGGTAGATCCCGTTGTGGAGCTCCAGGAAATATTGATTTCGCTATCACGGGTGCTGCGCCGGTCGGATATGTTTGAGCACCATCATATTCAATTCGAAACTTTGTCGACGCGTGAAAAGATGTCGGAAATACTGGTGCGCATCAGCAATCATAAGTTTGTACCGCTGGTGTCGTTACTGGTGAGGAAGGAGGGGCGGCTTGGTGTGGTCGTTACATTTATGGCCGTAATGGAGTTAATGAAAGACTCCTTAATTGAGATAGTACAAGCAGAACCATTTGGTGCTATACATTTGAAATCAAGAAGTTGACAACAGGAAATCAGGTTAGTAGTACAACATGAGCGATGTAGACAACAAAGTAAAAATGATCGTCGAAGGGTTGTTGCTGGCTGCGGGCAGGCCGTTAACACTTGACAATATCGCGCAGGTATTCAGCGAAGATGAAAAACCCGATCACGATGAACTGAAATTCGTAATGCAAACTATTGCAGAAGCTTGTGATGATCGCGGCTTTGAGCTGAAAGAAATCGCGTCCGGTTATCGTTTTCAAGTCAAGCAGGAGTTGAGTGAGTGGGTCGCAAAGCTGTGGGAGGAAAAGCCTCCGCGCTATTCGCGAGCTCTATTGGAGACGCTTGCGCTGATAGCCTATCGGCAGCCGATCACTCGGGGTGATATTGAAGAGATTCGAGGAGTGGGGGTCAGTTCTAATATTATCAGGACATTGTTGGACCGAGAATGGATTCGAGTAGTGGGGCACCGAGATGTACCGGGAAGGCCGGCAATGTTCGCAACCAGCAAACAATTTCTTGATTATTTTAATCTAAAAAGTTTGCAGGAGTTGCCGGCGCTTTCAGAGATCAAAGATCTTGACAAGGTAAATCAGGAACTGGATCTAGAAGACGAGATGCTAAGCCAACGAGTATTGGAGTTGCCCGAGGATGTGGTTGATGAAAATAGTTTTCAGGAAACTGAAGACCTACGGGCAGAGTTGCTTGCCGAAGAAGCCGCCGCGGAGCTATCTAAAAAGCCATTAGATGAAATATTGGGCTTGATTCCCGCCCAGGATGCTGTCGAAAATGAGGAGGCAGCAGCAAAGTTGAGGAGCGATAAGCCAACAGCAAGCAATCAAGACATTTTCGAAGAGGAAGGTCCAAAGTCAGAACAGCTTGCGAGTGATGATTTAAAGTCTGATCTGGAGGTCGAGGGTTTGTCGTTGGGGTTCGAGGAAAATCTAACAGAAGATGCAGCGGACGATGACCAGGACGGTGAAGTCGATTCTGGTACTATGGAATTTATTATTGACCATGATGCAGACGAGTCAGCGCGCTGAATCGAGCCACTCCCAGTCCCAAACTGTTCTTATACTTATTTCCTAACTATTACGCTAAGTTTCCACTATGACGGAGAAGTTACAAAAAGTACTAGCTCGGGCCGGATTCGGTTCGCGCCGAGAAATCGAAACCTGGATCGCCAAAGGTCGTATCAAGGTTAACGGCAAGGTTGCTGCGATCGGAGAAAGAGTGACAGATGCGGACAAGATCATTGTCGATGGCAAGAAGCTGGCACCACAAAAAAAAATTCGTGAAGAGCAAAGGGTTTTGCTCTATAACAAACCCGATAATGAAATTTGCACTCGTAACGACCCAGAGGGCAGACCAACCGTATTCGATAAGTTGCCACCATTAAGACATGGTCGCTGGGTATCCATTGGGCGTCTTGATATTAATACTAGCGGGCTGCTGCTTTTCACCACAGACGGTGATCTTGCGAATAAGCTGATGCATCCAAGTTCGGAAATTGAAAGAGAGTACGCGGTGAGAGTCATGGGTAAGGTGACACCCGACATGGTAAAGCAAATGCATAAAGGGGTGTTCATCAATGGTAGTCTTTGTCGATTTACCGATATTCAATACTATGCAGGCGAAGGAATAAACAAGTGGTATCATGTTGTGCTCATGGAGGGACGTAATAGAGAAGTACGCAAGCTGTGGGAATCGCAAGGACTTAAAGTCAGCCGTTTAAAACGCGTTCGATTCGGCCCAATATTCATTCCCAGTACTGTGACCAAAGGGAAATATCGGGAAATGTCGAAGGCGGAAGTAAAAAAGTTATGCCGATTGGTAAGCGATTAACGCTGAACCAATTTCCACCATTGTTATCTATTTCGAAATTGATTCTTGATTCGCTCAATCAGACTCTTCATGGAATCAGTGCCCGTCAACGTCGCGATTCCTGTACTCACAGTCAGTCCGTAAGCGTCGCTGTGATTAAATGCCCGCTTGATTGCTTTCTCTATGCGTCGCGCTATCGGTTGGGTGCCTTTCGCATCACTATGCATGATCAGCCTGAATTCTCTTTCTCCAATTCTAAATAGTATGTCGGTACACCTGCTGACGTTTTGAATGATGTCGATTAACGTGGTTACAACATTGACTGGTAGCTTGCTGGTTTTTTTCTGCGTACTCGAATCGAGGTTTATTGTCATCAAGGAAAGCGGGTGATTGTGTCGTTTGGCCAGTTCGATTTCCCGATTCAGGGTTTTCTCCATGGCCGTTCGATTGCCGACATTGGTCGCGGGATCTTGAATTGCCTGACGCACGGCATCAGCATATTTGAGCGCATTGCCGATTGGAATCAGCAGTAGAATCATCATGTCTTCTATCAACTCGAGTTCTGTTTCGCTAAAGCGCTTGCTGCGCTTGAACACCAGTTCGCCATAGCTGGAACTGCCGTTAACCAAACGATACCCGCAGCTATGCACGCTCTGCTTACCTAATTTTAATTTTATCTCTCGATTTTCTTCCTGAAAGAATATGCCGTCGACGCGGAGCAGTGTATTTACGCTTTCCAGAAAGTGTTGCAGTAGTTGTTCCAGATCCAGGTGCGACTGTAGTGACATAATCAGTTCTAACTTGTCGAAGTCGGTGCTGTCGGCCACCTGTTGTGAACCGTTTAGCGCCTGTTTACGTACAGGCGAAGTTTTATCGATGGATTGAATAGATGCGACCATGGGAATTCTCAGAAGCTTTTAAGTGTCAGTTGATAAATTGAATTAAATTCCTGCTACCTGGTTCTTGCCAGCGTCTTTTGCCTGATAGAGGGCTTTGTCGGCGCGTTGGAAGATGGTATCGTTGGAATCTGATTTTTTAAGAGTTGTTGCACCGATGCTCACTGTTACCTGCACCTGCTCTCCGGCAATTTCTATTTCTTTCTGCTCTATAGATTGCCGAATACGCTGCGCAATAACCAATGCCCCATGTAAATTAGTTTCATTGAGTAACACAACAAATTCATCGCCTCCGTAGCGGAAACTTAAATCCGTTTGTCGATTTATATCGGTCAGTGCATCCACTATTACTTTCAGGACCAGGTCACCTGTGCGATGCCCCAGACTATCATTAACATGCTTGAAGTCATCTACGTCGATTAACAAGAGTGAGAGGGGGGATTGGTGACGTTTTGCCAATTCAATTTCACGACGCAGGGTGTTGTCTAATGCAATTCTATTGCCGGCGCCGGTGAGAGGATCGGTAAGTGATGCGATAATAGCTTCTCGATACTGTAGTGTATTTCGCAATGGACAGATCAACGTGCTAAGTACGCCCTCTATCAATTCCAGGTCGAATTCGGCAAAGCGTTTGCCTCGGTAGAAGTTGATTTCACCCAGATGATCCGATTGTGTAATCAATCTGTAGCCACAGCTATGCGTAGCTTTCTTGCCAGTGTGGAGTTTGATTTTCTGACTCTCATTGACATAGGTGAGTCCACTGAGTTCCATCACGGTTTGCAATTCGGCGTGAAAGATGCCCAATACCTGTTCCAGATCCAGGCTGCTTTGCAAGATGGAACTCAGCTTGAATTTGAGCTGCTGGTGTTTATCTGCTTCGAATTCGACATCGCGATTACGCGCGGCCCGTTTTGCACTACTGAACTCAATAGTATTTGAACTCGTCAACGGTGTGGCCATTATATTCTCCTGGCTACTGGAATATTCCTGAGCGCTACTCACCAGAGGGGCACGCTAAAATCAATAGCTAGAGCTGGTTAAGCGAGGAGCATGCCAACTCGGTGTATTTGGCTGAAGGCCCTTAGATTCAACTGTTTAAATGGATATCCAGGCGGGCTGGGAAGGCCGATGGCGGCAAGTATTGTTGATATCCAAGACCAGGCGGCAATTACTTGCCAGGGTTAAAGTCCCTTACGTTTATCGCTTGACCATGCAGGGATCGGGCATCCGGGCTCATCAAATAAAGATAAACCGGCATCAGCGATGCTGCCGTAGGCTGTGTGGCTGGATCTTCGGCGGGATACGCATCGCGTCGCATATTGGTACGCGTGCCGCCTGGATTCAAGCTGTTTACCCGAATCGATGTGGTGTTTCTCAATTCATCCGCCAAGGTTTGCATCAAGCCTTCGATGGCAAACTTTGACACCGCATACGCCCCCCAATAGGCGCGAGAGACGCGGCCAACACTGGACGACGTGAAGATGAGCCTGGCATCGGTTGATCGACTCAATGCTGGCAGCAGCGCTTTGGTGAGATAGAATGCCGCATTGACATTCACTTGCATGAGTTCGCGCCATTGTTGATCTGGGTAAAACTCAATCGGGCTCCTGATGCCCAGCAACGCGGCGTTATGCAGCAGCCCATCGAGACAGTCAAACTGTTCATCCAGGGAACTGGCCAGAACCTGATAATCCTCCATAGTGGCGACGCTAAAATCAAGCGGGTGAATGATAACGCGGCCGGGGTGTTGTGCTTCGATTTCGTCGTAAACCTGTTCTAATTTGCTCTGAGTACGGCCCAACAAGATTACGCTAGCGCCATGATCGGCAAATATTTTCGCACAGACTTTGCCGATACCGTCACTTGCACCGGTGATCAGAATGGTTCTGTCTGTTAATAAATCCAGGGGGGCTGAGTACTCGAACATGATGTCAGGCAAATTTCAGCATATTGAGCAGGGATTCGGTTTGCTCGGAAGATTGCAAGACGAAGTCCGCATACCACTCTTCCACTTTAGTATCATCGGCGAGGTAACCATAGGTAGCGGCTATCGCAATGACATCTGCGTTCTTGGCGGCCTGTATATCCCGAATATGATCACCTATATACACGGTACGTTCGGTACTGCAGCCAAGCTGTTGACAGGCGAGTAAGATGGATTCCGGATTGGGTTTTCGTTCTGCCACATGATCCGGGCAAACCAGGGCTTTACAACGATCGAGTAAATTCAATTTCTCCAGCAGCAACACGCAGTATTGTTCCGGTTTGTTGGTTACGATACCCCAGGCGATGCCCGCCGCTTCTAGTTTTTCGAGTAGCTGCTCAATTCCGGGATATAGGCTGGCCTCGGTCGTCTGCAATTGCTGGTAATATAGATCCAGTAAGCGTTGGTTCAATGGTCTAAAGTCGCGGTGGCCTTCTTCGATAGCAAAGGCGAGTTTCACCAAGGCACGGGCCCCATCTGAAACAGTTTGACGAATCAGATGCGCGGGTATGGAAGGCTTACCGTGTTCTTCGAGCAGCCTGTTTACCACCTTGATGAAATCGGGTGCGGTGTCGATTAAGGTGCCATCCAGATCGAACAACACGCACTCTATCGAGGTCTCCAATGGTGAAGTCATCTGTTATTGCTCGGGCCTGCAGTAACACGCAATGTAGTTCACATCGATGTTTTTCTGTAGAAAATATTTCTTTGTCAATGGGTTATAGCCCATTCCGATTTGGTCTGTAAGCTGTAGTCCACTGCGGCGACACCAGTTGGCTAATTCAGAAGGTTTTATGAATTTTGCGTATGTATGGGTACCACGCGGCAGTAAATTGAGAATGTATTCGGCACCCAGAATTGCGAACAGATAAGATTTGGGATTACGATTGATGGTGGAAAAAAAAGCGATTCCAGCCGGCTTTAACAAATCATAGCAGGCTTGAATTACCGAGGCGGGTGCTGGCACATGCTCCAGCATTTCCAGGCAGGTCACTATGTCGAAGCTTTGCGGCGTGCTTGCCGCCAAGTTTTCCGCAGAGTTTTTTTGATATTCAATATCGAGTTTGCTCTCCAGTTGGTGTAATCTCGCCACCGACAGGGATGCTTCGGCCAGGTCGATGGCCGTAACCTTGGCACCGTGATGCGCCATGGCTTCAGCCAGAATGCCTCCGCCACAGCCAATGTCCAGCACTGTCTTGCCGGCGAGATTTATGTTTTGGCTTATGTAGTTCATGCGCAGCGGATTGATATCATGCAATGACTTGAATTCACTGTTGGGATCCCACCAGCGAGAAGCCAGGGCTTCGAACTTTCTGATTTCTGCTGCATCAACGTTATCCATGGCCTAGTACGCACCCGCGATTTGTTGTTGCCAATGCTGGGCCGATGCCTTGATTGACGCACGCTCCAGGGTCTGCAGCTCACCCTGCTTAAGCAGCAATTTTCCAGCACACCAAACATGTGAAACCTGAGACGCCTGAGCGGTATAGACCAGGTGCGAAAGCGGGTCGTAGACGGGCATGGAATTTAAACTGTCCAGATTCACCGCCGTGATGTCAGCGTATTTGCCAAGCTCCAGAGATCCAATCTCCTTTTCCATGCCGAGTGCTCTCGCGCCGTTAATGGTTGCCATTTCTAAAGCCTGTTTTGCCGGTAGCGCGCGAGCATCATTCGCTATCGCTTTGGCGAGCAGGGCGGCGGTGCGCATTTCTGAGAACATGTTGAGGTCGTTATTGCTGGCACAACCATCGGTTCCAAGTGCCACATTTACCCGCTTCGCGAGTAACTGTGCCACGCCACAAAAACCACTCGCCAATTTCAAATTTGATTCCGGGCAGTGGATGACACTGGCACCGTTTTCGGCAAGTAAATCGATTTCGCTATCCGTTAACTGGGTGGCATGCACGCAGACCAGGTGCGGACTAATTAAACCAAGGTCTGCAAGTCGCTGTAATGGTCGCCGGCCATCTGTATTGATTGCTTCTTCTATTTCCTGAACGGTTTCGTGCACGTGTATATGAATCGGAATATCCAACTCTTCTGCCAAGATCGATAATTTCTGCAATGGAATATCGGATACTGTATAGGGGGCATGGGGCCCGAATGCGGTGTGTATTAATTCACTGTTACGATAATCATCATGCAATTGGGTGGCTTTGAGTATGTATTCGTCGGCATCTTGAGCCCACACCGTCGGGAAATCCAATACTGGACTCGCGAGTTGGACACGAATATTTGCATCGAGTGCTGCCTTCGCTACTTCGTCGGGGTAAAAGTACATATCAGCGAAACAGGTGGTGCCACCAGTTATCATCTCGGCTATGGCGAGAGTCGCACCTTGACGCACGAATTGCTCATTGATGAATTTTTCTTCCAATGGCCAGATGCGATCTTCGAGCCATTGTTTTAATGGTAACTCGTCGGCAGTTCCTCTTAGTAGCGACATCGGTGCATGGCCGTGCGCATTAATCAGTCCCGGAATTAACACATGCTCAGGTAATTCATAAGATTGGCGCGCTGAAATTGTTTTTTTTGCATCATCGCTGCGCAGGATTGCAACTATTTTCTTGCCTCGAATCGCTATAGCATGGTCTGGCAGAACCACCCCTTCCGGCCGCACCGGTATCACCCATTTTGCATGAATCAAACTATCGGCTTCGATTGGATTTTCGGTGTTCAATTTGGCGTCCCAGTAAACTATCCAGTAGCGAATTTTGGCACGCGATTATACCCTTAAACCACTAAAATAGCGCCCCTTTACCCGAGGCGGCTAAGTTGATGGAAATTATTGAAAAAGAGGGAATTCTTACGCTTAAAAAAGTCTTTTGGAGTGTCTTTGAGCGGTCTTTTCGTGCTACAATTTCACCGATTCGTCAGGGGTGAATTCCTCTTAATTTATGGATCCAGATGAAGCATAAAAAAAGCGCCAAATCGGCCGTTACCATGATCAAGAAAAGAGCAAACTTTGCTTGATAACCCACTGCAGAATACTGCCTGCGAGTTCTATCAACTACTCCCAATCCGCTAGGAATAAGTTAGCCTATGACCGAGTTTGCTAAGCAGGTTTTACCTGTCTCATTAGAAAGTGAAATGCGTGAATCTTATCTCGCCTATGCAATGAGTGTCATTGTAGGACGGGCCTTGCCAGATGTAAGAGATGGATTAAAACCGGTACATCGGCGAGTACTGTTCGCCATGAAGGTATTGTCGAACGATTACAATAAGCCGTACAAGAAATCTGCACGTGTAGTTGGGGATGTGATCGGTAAATATCACCCGCACGGAGACACGGCCGTTTATGACACCATCGTGCGGATGGCGCAGAACTTTTCACTGCGCTATCCGTTAGTGGATGGTCAAGGCAATTTTGGTTCTATCGATGGAGATGCGGCGGCGGCTATGCGCTATACGGAAATCCGCATGTCCAAGATCGCGCACGAGCTGATCGCCGATTTGGAAAAAGAGACAGTAGATTTTTCGCCCAACTATGATGGTACCGAAGATATCCCTGATGTCTTTCCCACCCAGGTACCTACTCTATTAGTTAATGGCTCGTCCGGCATCGCCGTGGGTATGGCCACCAACATCCCGCCTCACAATTTAAGTGAAGTTATCGCCGGCGCATTAGCGTTACTGGATAATCCTGATATCGATATCGATGGTCTGATGGAGCATATTCAAGGCCCGGATTTTCCTACTGCAGGCATCATCAATGGCAGAGCAGGAATTGTGCAAGCATATCGCACTGGTCGTGGCCGAATTTATGTTCGTGCCAGGGCCGAAGTGGTCGACAGCGACAAATCAGGCAAACAAAGCATTATAGTGAGTGAAATTCCGTATCAACTTAACAAGTCCAGGCTCATCGAGCGCATCGCCGAACTGGTTAAAGAGAAAAAGATAGAAGGTATCTCCGAGCTTCGGGACGAATCTGATAAAGATGGATTGCGCATAGTGATCGAACTGCGTAAGGGTGAGATGGGCGACGTGGTCCTGAATAATCTCTTTGCGCAAACCCAGATGCAATCAGTATTCGGAATCAATATGGTGGCTCTGGTCGATGGCCAACCGCGGGTTCTAAATTTAAAAGAGATATTGGCTGCGTTCATTCGCCATCGACGCGAAGTTGTATCCCGCAGAACCAGCTATCTACTGCGCAAGGCTCGAGAGAAAGGCCACATCCTGGAAGGATTAGCCATTGCTCTGGCTAATATCGACGCTGTTATTGAGTTGATCAAGAGTTCGCCCTCGTCGATTGAAGCCAAAGAGAAGCTTCTGGCAGCATCCTGGAATTCAGACAGTGTCATGGAGATGTTGGGTGCAGTCGGAGCCGACGCTAGCCGACCCGATGATCTCGAACCTCAATATGGGTTAAAGGACAAGGAGTATTTCTTATCTCCGGCCCAGGCTCAGGCCATTCTGGAATTGAGATTACATCGCTTGACCGGCTTGGAGCATGAGAAACTGATCAATGATTATAAGGAGCTGTTGACCCATATTGCGGACTATCTCGATATACTCGAAAACCAACCACGCTTACTGGCCGTAGTTCGCGGGGAACTTGAACAAATAGAAAAAGAATACGGTGACGAGCGTCGCACCGAAATAGTCAGTTCGCAGCTAGATTTGACGATGGAGGATTTGATCACCGAAGAAGACAGGGTGGTAACAATATCCAAGACGGGTTATGCCAAGACCCAACCGGTTGCCGATTACACCGCGCAACGAAGGGGAGGCATGGGCAAGGCGGCGGCTTCGGTAAAGGACGAAGATTTTGTAGAGCATTTACTCATCGCCAATACACACGATACCCTGCTTTGTTTTAGCAGTAGAGGAAAGGTGTATTGGCTGAAGGTCTTCTTAATTCCGGTGGCCAGTCGCATATCGAGAGGAAAACCAATTATAAATATTCTGCCACTTGACGAAGGCGAACGCATTACCAGTATGCTACCCATTACCGAATATACCGACGATCATTTTGTTTTCATGGCAACGGCGAATGGTACAGTCAAGAAGACCGCTCTTACTAATTTTGCCAGACAACGCAGTGTCGGACTGCGAGCCATCGAGTTAGATGAAGGTGATGAACTGGTAGGAACGGCGGTAACCGATGGGTCCAAAGACGTCATGCTGATTAGCAGCAGTGGTAAAACCATACGCTTCAGAGAAACCGATGTCAGAATGATGGGTCGCACGGCACGTGGTGTCAGAGGCATGCGATTAGGAAAAGGCTTCAACATGATTGCTCTGATCATTCCTGATGCCGACAAACAGATTCTTACAGTCAGCGAAAATGGCTATGGGAAGCGCACCAACACGTCAGATTTTCCGATATATGGCCGCGGTGGCCAGGGGGTCATTGGCATTCAGGCCAGTGAGCGCAATGGCGCTATCGTGGGTGCGGTACAGGTGGTTGAGAGTGATGAAATCATGTTGATTTCCGATAAGGGCACGCTGGTTCGAACCCGTGTCGCAGAGGTTTCGGTGCAGGGAAGAAATACGCAGGGAGTCCGTTTAATTCGCCTCAAGCCAGGGGAAAAACTGGTTGGCCTGGTGCAGGTAGATGAGCCGGAGGAGCAAGATGACCCGGAACCGGATAACGAATTACAAGATTCAGAATAACCGAATCGATAAATCCCCACCTGGCGCCAAGCTTGTATTTCAAACTTTGATCATTATCATTCCTGATGACTAGACAAGGCATAAGTTGTTGAATAATTCCATTAAGGTGGCTTATCTGGGACCCGAGGGCCGGATGCCGCCGCCGCCCAATTTCGAGTGGACCCAAGTCCAGGCTACCCACCGGCACGTGTCGAAAAACCGGCAGGAGTGCAATTGGCTACAAGGACTGGAGGGAGGTGTCGACACCGCCCACGCGCCAATACTGCACCGGACCATCAGCGCTAATACCGGCCGGGCAGGCATCGGCGAGAACACCAATTTCGTGATCGGAGGAGCGCCTTCTCTGGAAGTGGATACCACTGATTACGGCTACCGGTACG
>JADFOC010000014.1 GCA_022563075.1 Pseudomonadota bacterium | reverse complement strand
GTTCTGTGAAAGCCAAGCTATTCGCCCAGGAGGGGGCCAAGGTAGTTGTTGGCGACATACGCGACGACGAGGGACGTCAGGTAGAGGCGGAGATCCAGGAGCTAGGCGGTGACGCCGTGTACGTTCACCTGGACGTCACCAGCGAGGCCGAGTGGCAAAAGGTAGTCCAGGACACCCTTGATCGTTACGGCAAGCTGGATATTCTGGTTAACAACGCGGCGATCATAGTCCCGCGAGTGGAGATCGAAAACACCTCTGCCGATAGTTGGGACCGGGTCTTCGAAGTTAACGCCAAGAGCGTGTTCCTGGGGACCAAACACTGCATTCCGGCCATGAGGGAGTCTGGCGGTGGCTCCATAGTCAACATATCGTCCGTGGCAGGAATCGCGCAGGCCTACCACCAGGAGCCAGCCTATGCCGCCAGTAAGGGGGCAGTTATCTCAATTATGCAGGCCCTGGCCATCGAATATGCGCGTCATGGTGTTACCGCCAATTCCATCTTGCCGGGCCATATTGAAACCGCGATGACCGAGAAGAACTACCGAAACGAAAAATTTGCTAATGCCATACTACCGCGAATTCCCGCAAATCGATGGGGAGATAAGTCGGATTTCGAAG
This sequence comes from Pseudomonadota bacterium, assembly GCA_022563075.1. Lineage (GTDB taxonomy): Bacteria > Pseudomonadota > Gammaproteobacteria > Pseudomonadales > Pseudohongiellaceae > UBA9145. The sequence goes on along the minus strand of JADFOC010000014.1, from coordinate 13,628 downwards.
GCATTGCGGCTTACCTGATGAGTGATGCCAGCAGTTATCACACCGGCGAGAGCTTTCTGATTGATGGTGGCTTCTTTTTGTATTAGGTCACGCTGCGGAGAGTTTCGGCTATCGTGAGTTAAACACCGATCGGAATCCGCTGGCGTGACGATGCGGCGAAACACCGCCTTTCTGGGGCAGCGCTTTTTAACCTGGTAAATAATGTAACCAGTGGTGGACCAGTTCGAACGGCCAATTCGGGTTAGGTGGCCCCTCTGCAGTGCCCCTTGGCGATCCGGAAATAAACAGATCTCAGCGACTGATTCTAGTCTCATCGACGTATTGTTATAGACGAATACGGATTTATTCTGCAGCACCGAAGCTAAGCGTAACGCGAAAAAAGCACTATACTATTGAGAATATTGTGTTAGAGTGCTGCCTCGTCAGCCAATGGACACGATAGTCATTAACTGACGGTGCATTATCTTTAGTAAATAAGGTCATCTTTCTGCAGTAACCCAGCAGTCACTTGAGGCTCTCGCGTTCTACTCCGAGGAGTCTTCACCTTCACTCTTGAACCAGGCGCTGTTGATTACGGCGTCATTCTTCAAAAGCTACTTATCGAGTGCACACGCGTGCAACCGGGCCGCTAAAGTCCGGGAACCACACCGCCACAAATAGACTTGCGCCCAATACAGCTATTACCGCTGAGGGTTTGGTGCGGCTATCAATTTTTTCACAACAGTAATAATGCATTATGCAAAGAGACCTCGAATGACTTTTAGTACTCTCGGTTTAACCGACTCCCTGTTGCGCGCCGTGCGCGAATCAGGCTACACCAAAGCAACACCCATTCAGGAGCGTGCGATTCCTGTCATTTTAAGCGGTAAGGACGTCATGGCCGCCGCACAAACTGGTACCGGTAAAACCGCCGGCTTTACCCTGCCTTTATTGCAATTACTAGGTGGTAAGACAAATACCAAGGCGGATACGGTCAGGGCCTTGGTACTGACGCCGACACGTGAGTTGGCTGCTCAGATCAAGGCCAGCATCGATACCTACGGCACCCATGAAAATCTGCGATGCGGCGTGGTGTTCGGCGGCGTCAACATAAATCCACAGAAACGCATCTTGAGACGGGGGCTGGATATTCTGGTGGCCACACCTGGACGCTTGCTGGACCTGTATCAACAAAAATCTGTGCGCTTCGATGACATCGAAATTCTGATCCTGGATGAAGCCGACCGCATGCTGGATATGGGATTTATTCGAGACATTCGGAAAATTCTGGCGCTGCTACCGAAACAACGACAGAACCTGATGTTCTCGGCGACGTTCTCCAATGACATTCGTCAGCTGGCGAAAACAATATGTCGAAATCCTATAGAAATTGACGTGTCACCTCGTAACTCCACGGTGGAGGCAATTTCACAAAAACTATTTCATGTAGAAAAAGCGGACAAGGCTAACTTGTTGAGCCAGTTGCTGCGAGCAGATACTGATCAGACTCTGGTTTTTACTCGCACCAAGCATGGCGCCAACAACCTGACGAAACGACTCAATCGAGACGGTATTTCCTCGGCAGCGATTCACGGCAACAAATCCCAGGCACAAAGAACCAAAGCGTTGGAAGGATTCAAACAAAACAAAGTGCAAGTTCTGGTGGCAACAGATATCGCCGCTCGTGGCATCGATATCAATCAATTAGCCACCGTTGTTAACTTCGATCTACCGCATGTTCCCGAAGACTATATTCATCGCATCGGCCGCACCGGTCGCGCTGGCGCTCGTGGCCTGGCCATTTCGCTAGTGAGCAGTGAAGAGAGAAAACAACTGCGCGACATCGAGCGTCTGATCAAGCGCTCAATCGAGCGCGGTGACACCGAAGTTTTCGACCTGAGCAAGCCAGGCCGCGAGCAATCCACACACGATTCGGGCAATAACGTCAGGCCGGCGCAGAACACAGTTGACTCGCGTCAACCCAATCGCCGGCGGCGCAAGTCTCGAGTGAATACCGGCAAGAGACACTCAAACGGTAATACATGGAGATCATCACCATCGGATATTGCCGCCAACGGCTAAGCGTTTGTTGTTACTGGTGTTAGTTGTCGCCCAATTCACTGCGTTTTAGTTCAATTGGTCTGAAAAAAGCATTAACCTGTCTCCTCGTTTTGAGACTCATCACAAAGCAAGGAGATTTGAGCTTATGCGCCAATTCATTGGTTTTATCACGTTGCTCCTGACAGCGTCGGTGCTGGCCCAGAACGGGCAACCTGACTGGTCCCAGGTCGAGGTCGAAACCCTCGAACATTTTCGGGCGTTGCTGCAATTCGATACCAGCGATCCGCCAGGTCGCGAGTTACCGGCTGCGGAATACCTGAGAGAGGTGTTAGCCGCAGAGGGTATTGCAGTGGAAATGCTGGGCCTCGACGCGGAACGGCCCAACGTATTGGCCAGGCTTGAAGGCAACGGTGATAAGCGGCCCCTGCTGTTGATGGCACATACTGATGTGGTCAACGTCGATCCCGACAAATGGACCTTCCCACCCTTCAGTGCCACGGTTGATGACGGTTATGTCTACGGCCGCGGTGCGGTGGATGATAAAGATAACCTCACCGCCGCCCTGATGGTGATGCTGGAATTGAAACGGCAGAATATTTCACTCGAGCGTGATGTGATATTCCTGGCAGAGTCAGGCGAAGAAGGCTCGACCCAATACGGCATAGAATTCATGGTGAATAATCACTTCGACAAGATCGATGCCGAATTTTGTCTGGCCGAAGGCGGTGGCGTGGTACGGGTGAACCGTGAAGTGCAATACGCCGGTGTACAGACAGTCGAAAAAATACCCTACCGAGTTGAATTAGTGGCTACCGGAGTAGCAGGACATGGTTCGGTACCATTACAGACGAACTCGGTTGTCCGTCTGGCGAAGGCGGTAGCCGCTATCGCCGATTGGCGCACCCCGGTCAGGCTTAACGAAACCACTGCCGCTTATTTCGAGCGCCTGGCATCGATTTCGCCTGCCGCTGCGGCTGAGCGCTATCTCAATATATTGGATCCGGCAAAGGCCGCTGAATCGGATGAGTATTTTCTGGCAAACGAACCGCGTCATGCATCGATGTTGCGCTCATCGCTTTCCCCGAATATTTTCGATGCGGGCTATCGTATCAATGTGATTCCTTCACAGGCACATGCGAGCGTGGATTTTCGAGCCCTACCCGACGAAAACATCCCCCAGTTTCTCGAAGAGATTCGTCGCATAATCAACGACCCAGCCATCGATGTCAGTCTCGGCGAACGCAATACCCGGCCACCGGGTCAGGCCAGTCTCACCACGGTCGCATTTGCAGTGATCGAAGCCAATGTTAACAAACACTATGGTGTTATTACGCTTCCAACCATGAGTACCGGAGCCACTGACATGGCTTATCTTCGAAATAAAGGTATTCAGTGCTATGGCATTGGCCCGGCTATCGATCGAGAAGATGCGGCGCTGGGTTACGGTGCTCACAGCGATCAGGAGAGAATTCTGATCAGTGAGCTACATCGCTTCGTCCGCTTCAATTGGGACGTGGTGATCGCGCTCGCGGCGGTTAAGTAACGGGTACTGATGTGCTGAAGTCCGCTGTCAGAGGGAGCCGATACTCACATTTTAAGCTACCGCAATATGGCTTAAAGCACCGTAATTAAGCTCTTATTTAGCTTTTTGGGTAAATACTGTGAGCTGATTGGCGAAATAAAGAGTAGAGGGTTGACTGGTCCACTAGTCAGTGACAGTGTTATGGACAACAATCATCACAACAATAGACTGCTGTGAGGACTTCATGGGTTCAAAAAGTTCAGGCTTTGCCAAATACTCTAAATCTCTTTGCTGGATTATTTCGTTCATATGGCTGTTACTTGCTGTGTTTGCTTTTACCGGTGACAGTGACAGAGCGATGCTGAATGGATTTCTCTGGCTTGGTGGCGCCTTTGCATTTGCCATTTCTGCGATATTCTTATCCCGGCGTGCTCAATCTGCCGTTGGCGCAGACAATAGTGAGCAAGTTAGCGAATAGAGAGCCGCCGATCCATCATGGACTGGTCAAGGTTCAGATTATTCCGGCTATCAAGCTTCGATTGCGCTTGATATTACCGCCAGTTTCGCTGTGAGAGGCTCACGCATCTCTACTGAGATCGCCGCCAACAGGCATTTGACGTTTTCGATCGCCGCATCAGGCGGTGTTGGCGTAAGGCTCGAGGCGGCTGCCTTCGCCGCCAGCAGTTCCAGAGTTTCTTGTTGATATTTCTCCGCGGCTAATTCATCAAATTTAATTCGCTCCCTGAGCGTGTTAAATTGAGTTGATTGGCCGGCATTGAATTCCAGTTCTCTCCCCTTCATCCAGTTACGGATATTTCTTAGAGGCTGTACTACTTCCCGCTTCCAGATAGCCGAAAATTCCAGGGCTTGTTCAAGGGTGGCTTGGTCGAAAATACCGTAGTGGCATCCATGCCAGAAACAAAACAGTAATAGATTCACGTCAATCCCAAAGCCGTCTTGTAAATCCAGGCAGGCATCCGCCACCCCTTTTTTGGCATACAGCTCCATAGAAAAATTCCAGAAATCCTGTGATTGGGTTGACATTAATGCTTTCCGCTTCCTTGAATACTCCAATGCTACCGGAGTTTTGTGCTATAAACACCTTGGATTGATGGTCAGATTGGGGGTCAGCACCAACGATGCACATTCACATCTTGGGTATTTGTGGCACCTTTATGGGTAGCTTGGCAGTGTTGGCCAGGCAGCTTGGGCATCGTGTGAGTGGCAGCGACGCCAATGTCTATCCGCCCATGAGTACACAGCTGCAAGAGCAAGGTATCGACCTACTGGAAGGGTTCCACGCCGAGCATCTGCGTCCCCGACCCGATCTGGTGCTCATTGGCAACGCATTGTCTCGCGGTAATGCTGCCGTGGAATATGTATTGAATGAAGGTTTGAATTACACCTCTGGCCCCCAGTGGCTGGCGCAATATGTGCTGCAGGATAAGTGGGTGTTAGGGGTCGCTGGTACCCACGGCAAGACTACCACCAGTGCCATGTTGGCCTGGATTCTCGAATGCGCCGGGATGAAACCCGGGTATCTCATAGGCGGTGTCACCAAGGATTTACCGAGTTCGGCCAGCCTGGGCGACTCGGCCTTGTTCGTGGTGGAGGCTGATGAATATGACAGTGCCTTTTTTGATAAGCGTTCCAAGTTTATCCACTACGCACCACGTACCGCCATCTTGAACAATCTGGAGTTCGATCACGCCGATATATTCGATAACCTCGAAGCCATAGAAAGGCAGTTTCATCACCTGGTGCGTACGGTTCCCGGTAATGGTCTGATAATTTTCCCGCATGGCGAAGCCACTATCGAAATAGTGCTGCGTATGGGCTGCTGGACCAAGCGGCAGCAATACGGCATCGCAATTCCAGAGGAAGTCTGTAAGAAATTAGCCGCGAATGGTGGTGTTTTCTGGAATGCGAGCCTGCTCAATGAGCAGGGCAGTGAATTTGAGTTAACCAAATATGGTCAAGGTTCAACCGGTGAAGTCATGCATCGCTCCACCGTAAGCTGGGACATGACCGGGATGCACAACATCAAGAATGGGTTGGCGGCGATCATCGCAGCCCACCATGTTGGAGTCGATGTGGCAACCGCGGGTACAGCACTCATGCGGTTCAAGGGGGTTAAACGGCGATTGGAACTGTTGGGTACTATCGAAGGCATAAGCGTCTATGATGATTTTGCCCATCATCCAACAGCAATCGCCACCACGCTACAAGGCATGGCGGCCAAACTTCGCCACGAAGCCGGTCAATCGCGTCTGATTGCCGTGATAGAACCTAGATCAAACACCATGAAGCTAGGCATCCATCAAACGCAGTTGGTGGAGGCGTGTCAGTCTGCCGATATGGTGGTGTGGCAGAAGCCGGAAAAATCCCAGCTCGACTTCAATGCCCTGATCGCGAACAGTAAAGCGCCAGGTTATGCGTTTTCTGAAGTGGATGAAATTGTGAGTTTTCTGGAAGAAAATAGCCGGGCTGGCGATCATATTGTGATTATGAGTAATGGTGAATTCGGTGGCATTCATGAGAAACTACTACAGATATTGGATAATAGACCATTGTTGTAGAGACAGACCTCAGACTGTTTCGATCGTCTCCGATCGTTAGCTTCAAGTCAGGAAGAACAGCTAAGATCAAAGCTACTGAGGATTGCGGCCCTGCGATGACCGACCTACAAGAAATTCCCTTATTTCCACTACGTGTCGTCATGTTTCCCGGAGGCAGGCTCGAGCTACAAATATTCGAACGCCGTTACATCGATCTGGTGCGTCACTGCTTGAAGTCTGAGACGGGATTCGGAATATGTTTGCTGAAACAGGGCGAAGAAGTAATCAAGGCAGGGACCCAGCAAACCATTCATAACATTGGAACCTTTGTCTTTATCGTGGACTGGGATCAACTGGAAAATGGTCTGCTGGGTATCACCGTGGAAGGCACCGCTAAATTTACGGTTGAAGATTGCTGGCAAGCCGACAGTGGCCTGCTCCAAGCAGAAGTTAAATTCAGTGAGAACGAGAGGGTCGGTAACCAGTTGATCCCGCTGGACAACCAATTCAGTGGCCTGGCAGATTTGTTACAGAATCTAGAAAATCACCCATTGATCGAACGGAAAAACCTCGACATCAATTACAACAATCTGTGGGACCTGGGGTGGCGCCTGGCCGAGCTTATTCCCATCGAGATAGAGACGAAGCAAGCGTTGCTCGAGCTCGACGATCCCTGGGAGCGGATCAGGAATATTGAACAACTGGTCTCTGATCTTGCCAATCGATGGTGATGACCTGCGATGCCTGGCTTTTGCCGCCTGACCTGGCCCATAATGGCGAAACTGGGAATGAGATGACATCGCTAGAATCGTGCTGTCGGATTTAATTAGTGCATCAAGCTGGACTCATGAGCAGTGGTTAGGGATAACCATCATGGTGTTTACCGTGCTAGCTGTAGTCGTGATGTTTCGGCGGATGTACAAAATGTTTCGATGGTCACGGGCGGAAAATTATAAGCTTAATCTGCGACCGCTGCGGCGCAGCTAATATAGAAAAAGAGCAGAGAAACCATGAAGTGTCAGCGGTGAGGAATAGCCAGCTAACTCTGATGATGATTGTTTGCCTGATCACGGCAACATCCTATGGGATCATCATTCGTCACGATACCGGGCCGGCCCGTTATGAGGTCAGGTCCAGTGAATATCCTGCCGTGTTCTATTTAGAACGACAGGGCAGCAGCAAGCTATGCGTCGCTACCGTCATCCACCGTCGCTGGGCCATCACTGCTGCCCATTGCACCGAGCAAACCACCCTGGGCAAAACCATCGAGAATGGACGCCAGTTTGCGGTGCAAGTAGGCAATCGAGCCAGACTCATCGACCGATTGATAATCCATCCACAATACGATGAGAATTCGGCGACCGACGTAGACTTGGCATTGCTACGTTTTCGAGAAGCATCGGCAATACCGAGGCCGATTCCGTTGCAACTTGATGAAAGTGAATTGGGTGAAATCGTCAGTCTGCTGGGTTGGGGGTTTTTTGGACTAGGGACCACCGGCAGGCAATACGACGATGGCAGACTCAGATTGGCGCAGAATCGGATAACGGTGGCGTCGCGTCGCTTACAGATCGAATTTGACGATCCACGGGATAGATCTACAGAGACTTTGGAACTCGAAGGCACCCCGGGATTGGGCGATAGCGGTGGGCCGGCATTGCTCAGTACTGCCAGTGGATTCACCCTGGCCGGGGTGGCGATAGGTGAATTGGAAGGCGCTGATTTCTCCGAAGAAACACAGGGTAAATATGGTTCTGTCGCCATCTATGAGCGTATTTCCCAGCATATTTTCTGGATCGAAACGGTCATTGGCAGCCCAGTGCCATTCGATAGTTAGCGGCGCAAGGAGATTGTGCGGTCATGCTCAAACAAGCACTGCTATTAAGTTCCCTGCTAGTACTGCTTCTCGGGGGTGTTGTATTCTACTATTTTGATGCCCTGCTCAAAGGCGCAATCGAGGTGGTGGGCACAGAAGTATTGGGGACAAGTGTCACAGTTACATCGGTATCGGTATCACCGCTAAATGGTCGCGGCAGCATCAGCGGCTTACGAATTGAAAATCCACAGGGATTCAATGCTGACTACGTTATCGAACTAAGTGCTATCTTGTTAAACATCAACACCAGCACCGTGTTTAGCGAGGTGGTCGAGATTGAATCGGTCACTATCGTGCGGCCACAGATCACCTACGAAACACGAATCACCACCGATAATATTCGTACCCTGCTTGGCGCGCTGTCGTCAACTCAATCGAGCTCGAGTAATGCCGAGCGCGCGGCAAGCGGAGGCAGTAAGCGCGTTATTATCCGCCAGTTGCAGATTTTAGAACCGCAGCTGACACTGGTGGCTGCTGGGATTACTGCACCCATCTCACTTCCCGACATTCAATTGCAAAACATAGGGACCGCCAGCGAGGCAACCACGGTACCCGCAGCCATTGCTACTGTGCTCGCTGCACTGAGTACTTCCATCCTGGCGGCAAATCTCCCACCCCTGGACGATCTCGCGGAAACAGTTCAGGATCGTCTACGCGACGGGGTAGAGCAGGTGGAAGCAGTGGTGGCAGATACTGTCGAGGAATTAGGCAGCAGGCTTCGACGCATACTGAATTAGAGATTCTCAGTCGCACCGCAATAGTTCGTGTCGGATGGCAGCAGCTGGTCGCTGCGCCCGGTGACTCGATAGACAATCAATCCCACCCATTCCTTGATGGCGGTGCCGAGCAGGCCCAGGTGTTCGGCGAAAGCAAACTCGATGCGCAGCAAGTCTCCTTTCTTCGATTGGTGATCGACGGGATAGGGGTGAACTGTCCAATCCTGACCGCAAAACACCCCAATCGAACGCGGCATGTGAAATGCCGAGGTGATGAGGATCCAGTTTTCGTCGGCTGCCGGGGTGAGTAATGCCTTGCTGTTTAGGGCATTCTCGAAGGTGTTGCGGGATTCGCTCTCGTAGATGATGGCACGATCTGACAGGCCGAGCTGGTCAAACAGAACCCGTACCCCCTCCGCTTCCTTGTACTGTTGTTCGGTAACAGAACCGCTGCCCCCGGTGAACACTAGCTGCGCCGAGGGATAGAGCCTGGCCAGATACATGAAATTCGTCAGTCGATCTGCGGCGCCACCTAGCTCGGCTTGCATCCAGGCCTGTGACATATACGGGGACAGGGCTCCACCCAAGACAATGATGCCGTCGACTTCTGCCGGTAACGCCGAATTAGCCGCAAACCGATTCTCCAGTGGCGCTATTAGCCAATCCCCGACCGGTAGAAAGCCAATGACCAATAGCAGCAACGCACATACCGATAATAATCGGCGTGACAGTTTCTTCCAACCGAATGCCAGTGCCAGCCAGGCGAACACGCCTAGCAGCACGATTAGGCTATCGGGTGAGATCACCGCCCAGATGATTTTGGAGGCAATGAAGAAAACGCTGTCCATCTAACTCTGATTCTCCACAAGGCCTTGAATGCTAACCTATTTTATTTCTTAAACACACCGCCAATTTCGCCCGCACGGTGCTTAGAAAGTGCTATCGAATTTGCTACTATCCAATCATCCAAAAAAGCTAAGCAACCCGGAGTAACCAGCATGACCATCCAAGTGGGGGACAAGGTTCCCGCAGTCAATTTCAAGCTAATGAGTGAAGCGGGCCCTAAGGACATCAGCACCGATGAAATATTCGCCGGCAAGAAGGTGGTTTTCTTTGCCGTACCTGGCGCATTCACTCCCGGTTGTTCGTTGACCCATTTGCCTGGCTTCGTCGTGAATGCCGACGCCATCAAGGCCAAGGGTGTCGATACCATTGCCTGCATGTCGGTTAACGATGCGTTTGTGATGGGCGCCTGGGGAGATGCCCAAAACGCCGAGGCAATACTGATGCTGGCCGATGGTAACGGTGAATTTACCGCGGCTATTGGACTGGAATTGGATGCCAGCGGCTTCGGTATGGGCAGTCGTGCCAAGCGGTTTGGTATGATTGTAGACGATGGCAAGGTCACTCATCTGGCCATCGAAGCACCGGGTGAAATCAAGGTGAGTTCCGCCGACGCCATGCTGGAACTGCTGTAAGGGAATACTATGTCGGTGAATGGAACGGTGGTGAAGGGGATTCATGTCCGCACACTATCTTGGTAACTCGTGGATTGTCCTGTTGTTGTTAACCGCTTGCGCCACAACGGTGACTCCGCGTATCGAGATCGAAAGCGCCGCCCTGTTGCAGGAACGCCATATCCAGCGCAACATCGCACTGCAGCAGAATGTCAGAGACAGTAGCCGAATTCAGGATGTCAGTTTTCCACTACTAGAGGCGGCAGTTCCTTTCTGCGCCGCTAAGGTGACTCGCAGTATCGGACTCGACGTGGTGACTGTTTATGATTACGCAGCGTCTTTTCAAAGGTCGGCACGCGAAGTATTGTCTGCCGGTATGGCCGTCTCCATAGTCAGTGTGGCAAGTTACGGCCCTGCCGCCGAGGCAGGCATGCAAAGCAAGGACATCATTACGGCGGTTAACGACAATCCCCTGGTGACTGGTCCCAACGCCACAGCCATCTTCGACAACCTGTTGCGGGAAGAAATGGCCAGTGGTGAACCGATTAAGATCAGCGTTCGACGTGGCGAGCAGACCCTGGAGCTACAGGTTACACCGCTGATGGTGTGCGACTATCCTGTTGCGTTGGTACTGAGTGATGAATTGAACGCCTATGCCGATGGTCACAACGTCTATATTACCCGGCGTATGCTGCGCTTTACTGACAGCGATAAGGAATTAGCCTTGGTCATAGCACACGAGCTGGCGCACAACATCATGGGTCATATCGACAAGCGCCAGCAGAATTCCCTGATTGGAACCATAATCGATCTGGCCGTGAATTCGCAGGGATTTAATACCCAAGGGTACTTCAGCGATTTAACCGGCAATGCCTATTCCCATGCTTTCGAAGCCGAGGCTGACTACGTTGGCATGTATATCCTGGCCCGCACCGGCATGGATCTGGATGGCGCCAGCTATTTCTGGCGGCGCATGGCGGTGGAAAGTCCGGCGAACATCGATTCGCACACTTCGTCTCATCCGGCAACTGCCGAACGATTCCTGGCACTGGAGCAGGCGGTGACTGAAATCAGTCAGAAAAAAGAATCAGGTGTCCCACTTAACCCCGAATTAAAATAATAGCAGGTAGTGATAATGATAACTGAACATATTGATTACAATGACGGTGATACGGTATTGCAGGCCTATGTTGCCTATGAGGATACCGACACCCAGAAACCTCTGGTGTTGGTCTCGCATGACTGGAGTGGTCGGCGACAATTCGCCTGTGATGCCGCCGAACGTATAGCCGAGATGGGCTATATCGGCTTCGCATTGGATATGTACGGTAAAGACATCTTCGGTGCCGAAGGTGATGCGGAGGCAAACGCAGCGCTGATGAATCCACTGTGGGCGGACCGGGCTATGCTGAGGCAGCGAATCAGAGCGGCATTGGTAGCCGGGCGTAATATTCCCCAGGTAGATGCAAAACGGGTGGCCGCCATGGGGTATTGCTTCGGTGGCATGTGTGTCTTGGAGTTGGCCAGATCGGGGGCGGATGTGCTTGGTGTGATCAGTATTCACGGCATCTTCACCCCCGGGGATATCGCGAACCAAGCCATCAAGGCCAAGATCCTGTGTTTGCATGGTCATGACGATCCGATGGTTCCGCCGGAGCAGGTGTTGGCGTTTGCATCCGAGATGAATGATGCCGGAGCGGATTGGCAGTTACATGCCTATGGTGGCACTAAGCACGCGTTTACCAATCCGGCGGCCAACAATCCGGACTTGGGTACGCTGTACAACGAGCTCGCCGAAAAGCGCGCCTACCAGAGCTTACGAAACTTCCTGCAAGAGATTTTTTGAACGACTAACACGGACTATTGATATTACGGAAAGCACAAAAACAAAAAGGTCTACTATGACAACTACTTCAGACTCGCCTTCGGCGACAACCATCATTGTGCCCATGAGAAGCAGAATCGGGCTTTGGTTAGGACCGGCGGTATTCTTGTTTTTTCTATTCTTTGTCGAGCTGGACTCAGGTAATCCTTTGGTCACTCGGATGGCAGCCGTGGTTTTGTTGATGGCGATCTGGTGGATCACGGAAGCTATTCCCCTGGCAGCGACGGCACTACTGCCCATCGTTCTGTTTCCCCTGATGGGCATCATGCGCGGACGCGAGTTGCCAGCTGGTAATCGCATCGACTTCGATACGGTAACCATTCGTGATGGCTTGGTGCCGTCGGATTTCGATATCATATTTCCAAACGTCGCGGGTCAGTACATGGATTGGATCATCCTCCTGTTCATGGGCGGCTTCATGATCGCCATCGCCGTGGAGAAGTGGAATCTGCACAAACGTATTGCCTTGAATATCTTGCGCATAATCGGTGGCCAGCCGCACCGGCTGGTGCTTGGCTTCATGGTGGCTACAGGATTTTTATCCATGTGGCTGTCCAATACTGCCACTGCACTGATGATGATGCCGATGGGCATGTCATTGATCGTGCTGTATGAGGACATCAATAAAAAGATCGTGGCGGACGGCGGCACCGTCGATGCGAGAGCCGAGAATTTTTCCCTGACCCTGTTGTTAGGTATTGCCTATTCCGCCTCCATCGGTGGTTTTGCCACCCTGATCGGGACACCTCCCAACGGCGTGTTGATTACGCAGATGGCGCAGCTGTTTCCAGACGCGCCAGAAATTACTTTCTCTACCTGGATGTTATTCGCGCTGCCGATGAGCGTCGTTTATATGCTGATAGCCTGGTTCATTCTCACCCGGTTCGTGTTTCCCCTGCCTGCCACCACACCCTTCAGCGGCCGTGATTTCATTCGTGGTGAGATCCAGAAACTCGGCCCGATGTCGGTCGAAGAGAAGCGTGTTGGCGCGGTGTTTGCGACTGCCGCCGTGCTATGGATAACCAGAAAGGAAAGATTGTTTGGCTCGGAAGTCGATATATTCGGTTGGAGTCACTATCTCGATTCATTTCTGGTATGGCTGGGGTCGTCTGAAGTTGGTTACATGATAGATGATGGTACGGTATCTATAGCCATGGCGCTTACCCTGTTTATTATTCCCGCCAGTAGGCAGGTGGGGGGACGACTGATGGACTGGGAAGACGCGAAGAAGGTGCCATGGGGCATCTTATTGTTGTTTGGCGGTGGCCTGGCGCTGGCTAAGGGGTTTGCCACTTCCGGATTGTCTATTTATGTGGCGGCACAGTTGCAGACAGCACTTGGAGATGCCAGTCCCCTGGTAATAGTGATGAGCACGGTGGGATTTATCACCGGACTAACCGAGGTGATGTCCAATACGGCGACGATTTCATTGGCGATACCAATAATGGCTAGTATGGCTCAAGCCCTTGAAATACACCCACTATTGCTACTAATACCAACAACTTTAGCGGCATCCTGTGCCTTCATGCTGCCGGTGTCGACACCGCCCAATGCTATTATTTATGGTACCGGCA
>JADFOC010000334.1 GCA_022563075.1 Pseudomonadota bacterium | reverse complement strand
CCGAAAATACTTGGTTTCGACATTATCAGACCCTCCTTAACGAGCCGGTATTGCTGAATTTTTTTACTGAAACTCTCGGTGGTATTTCTCTAATTTGGGGTTTTTCGTTCCCTGGCTGGATTGAGGGCCCAATTCTGTCATGGTGTGCCTTCATCCATAGCCTGATTCAAACAGAAAATAATCCGTTTGTCTGCCGATTTAGCGGTGAATTCTGGTCGCGATTGTTTTGCTCCAGCATTCGTCCAGGCTTGTCGAGCATATCCCATTGATTTAATTATAAAATACGTGATGATGCAGGGCCGATTTACGCTCTCTATTGTTACTCTAAGTGGTCACCTCTAGGCTGCCAGATACCAAAACCCGACCACTGTGCAGGGGTCGGGTAGTCATTGGCAAAGTGTGCTAAAAACGCCTATTCGACGAAGGCCAGCTTTTCCTCTTCTGTTATTTCCTTGATGCTGAGCTTAATACGTCCTCTGGCATCCAGATCCATGACTTTCACCAGTATATCCTCACCTTCCTTCATGTACTCGTTCACATTCTCAACCCGCTCCTTGGAGATTTGTGAGATATGTACCAGACCGTCTTTACCCGGCAGGATGGTGATGAAGGCGCCGAAGTCAACAATTCTTGCTACCTTGCCTTTGTAGAGTTTGCCTATTTCGGCTTCGGCGGTGATCGCCTTGACCATTTCCACAGCGGCATCTCTGGAATCGGCATCTTCACCATAGATGCGGATACTCCCATCGTCATCGATGTCCACCGATGCACCAGTTTGTTCGGTAATACCGCGGATAACGGCGCCGCCCTTGCCAATAACATCACGGATTTTATCGGGGTCAATTTTCAGCATGGCCATGGCTGGCGCATTCTCGGAAACGGACTCTCTGGCGGTGGCGAGTACTTTATTCATTTCACCGAGAATGAACATCCTGGCTGTATTCGCTTGCTGCAGGGCCATTTCCATAATCTCTTCGGTAATGCCCTGAATCTTAATGTCCATTTGCAGTGCGGTGACACCGGCGGCGGTACCGGCCACCTTAAAGTCCATATCACCCAGATGATCTTCATCGCCCAGGATATCGGTCAGAATCGCGAAGCGTTCTCCTTCTTTGATTAAGCCCATGGCTACCCCGGCAACAGGTGCCGACACCGGTACCCCAGCGTCCATCATCGCCAGACTGCTTCCGCACACACTGGCCATGGAGCTGGAACCATTGGACTCGGTGATCTCACACACCACTCGAATGGCATAAGGAAAATCCTCTTCTGCCGGCATAACCGCCGCCACGCCGCGTCTAGCCAATCGACCATGGCCAATCTCACGCCGCTTTGGTCCACCCATGAATCCTGCTTCACCCACCGAGTATGGCGGAAAATTGTAATGCAGCATGAAGGGATCTTTTCTGGAACCACTCAGGTCTTCGATTATCTGCGAATCGCGAAGTGCACCCAAGGTGGTAGCGACCAGAGCCTGGGTTTCACCTCGAGTGAATAACGCCGAGCCATGAGCTTTCGGCAGAACTCCGACTTCGACGTGAATATCGCGAACCGTAGTGGTATCCCGACCATCGATACGTGGAGATCCATCGAGTATTCTGTTGCGTACCGTACTTCGTTCTAAGTCGGCGAATACTTCTTTCACGTCATCTTCGGCGACGCCAGCTTCTTCATCGGCTAACTGCTCAACCGCCTGTTGCTGCAATTCCCCAATAGCATCATAGCGCTTCATTTTTTCCGAAATCTGATACGCCTCTGTCACAGCGACATTGAATTTATCAGCAACCGCTGATTTAAGCGTGGCATTTTCTTCCGGTGACTCCCATTCCCAGGCGGTCTTGCCAGCTTCTGCCTTGAGTTCATTGATAGCCGTAATTACTACCTGCATTTCCTGGTGAGCATAGAGTACTGCGCCTAACATTTGATCTTCGCTCAGTTGCTTGGCCTCAGACTCCACCATCAATACAGCTGATTGAGTACCCGCTACAACCATGTTCAATAATGAACTTTCCAGGCTGCTGTTAGTAGGATTGAGTAGGTAACCCTGTTCTACATCATAACCAACTCGAGCGGCACCAATTGGTCCGGAAAATGGAATCCCGGAAATAGCCAACGCTGCCGAAGCGCCGATTAATGCAGCTATATCCGAATCTTCGTTTTTATCAGCCGAGACAACAGTACAGATTACCTGTACCTCATTCATAAAGCCTTTCGGGAAGAGGGGGCGTATGGGTCTGTCGATTAAACGGGAAGTCAGGGTCTCTTTTTCGGTTGGGCGCCCCTCACGCTTAAAAAAACCACCGGGAATCTTGCCTACGGCATAAGTCTTTTCCTGATAGTTAACTGTGAGAGGAAAAAACGCGGCATTTGGATTTGCTTGCTTTTTCCCTACGACGGTTGCGAGTACCTGGGTGTTACCCATCTTCACTACAACAGCGCCGGTTGCCTGTCTTGCCATTTTACCCGTCTCAAGCGTGACTGTCTGATCACCAAATTGAAACGTCTTGCTTACTAGGTTAAACATAGTTAATTCCTGTTATTTAAATAGTCGCAGAGCCATCTCATCAGGCACTGCACTGGCCAATTCCATAATTGATTGTTATTACCGACGCAAACCTAGTCGCTTGATCAGTGATGCATAGCGTTCAACACTCTTGCGCTTTAGATAATCGAGTAACTTTCTTCTGCCATTCACCATGCGGATGAGCCCGCGGCGTGAGTGGTGATCGTGAATATGCTCTTTAAAATGTGCTTGTAGCTCATTAATGTTGGCAGTGAGTAAAGCCACCTGAACCTCGGGGGACCCAGTGTCCCCTTCACCTTGGGCATAATCCTTAATGATTATTTCTTTCTGTTTAGCTGATAACGCCATTTCATTTCTCCGTAATATGCGGTTAGTCCAAGTCACTCACACTGTTTCTTAGTTTGCTCAGCAGAATGATTTCAACGTCCTTTTAAAATCAGAATAACCACGCATATTGATAGTTACCTGATGATTTCCTGGTTTATTCAAATTCGATATCAGTACTTAAGCGGAGGCTCCCTGATTAATTGACAAGCAAACGCTTTGGAGCAACCTTGCCATCATCATCAATACTGCCAATACCAATAAATTGCTCTTCTTCATATAGCCTCACCAGACCTTCCTCTGGTAGGTGTCTTACCAATACAGCCTGGCCGTTCTTTATACAGCTGGCGGTAATACTGGGTAATACTACTTGTGGTAAATCGGCTACTGCCATGTCCATCGGAACAAGATGCCGATCGATTCGATCTAAACCGAATTCTTCTTTTTCGCTTTGTAACATCGTAGCGCTGATGCAATCTTTTTCGGTAAACATCCCTGCCTGTAATCTACGCAGCGCAATGATGTTCGCACCGCAACCCAAATTCTGACCCAGATCATCGGCGATAGTGCGTATATAGGTTCCTTTACTACAGGTGATTTCCAATTCCAGTTCATCGCCTTCGAATTCTGTTAACACCAAATTGTAAACCGTCACCTTTCTTAACTCTCTAGCAACGGTCACGCCTTTACGAGCCAATTTGTAAAGCGGTACGCCGTTCACTTTCAGTGCGGAGTACATGGGCGGTAACTGTTTTATCGCTCCCCGAAACAGATTAAGTGCCGTTTCAAGATCTCGACGATTGACGTCAAAATCATCACACTTTTCTATTACGCTCCCTTCAGCATCCCCGCTATCTGTCCTGATTCCCAGCTTGATACGAGCCCGGTACTTTTTGTCGGAGTCCAATAAAAACTGCGAGACTTTGGTTGCTTCACCTAAGCAAAGCGGCAATACCCCGGTAGCCATTGGATCAAGACTCCCGGTATGTCCAGCCTTA
>JADFOC010000333.1 GCA_022563075.1 Pseudomonadota bacterium | reverse complement strand
GGGCAACCATTGCCTTTATGCTCTAGCAACAACCACGGGACTCTATTTATGGAAATTCCTCAAGAATCGGGATCTGTTTCGGCGGATACGCAAACAACCCCCTCGGTAATTCAAGCACTGATTCCGGTGTTTGTTCTTATCTGCCTGCTTTCGTTTTCTGTCTACTTATTTGGGGAGGATGCCAGTTACGGTCCCAACCAAATTGCATTGTGCGTTGGTGCCATCGTGGCTGCTCTGATCGGCTGGCGTAACGGACAAAGCTGGGATCAGATTGAAAGCAGTATAATTTCGGGCGTCACTATTGCTATTAAACCAATCTTGATCCTGTTTTGTGTTGGCGTATTAATCGGCAGCTGGATTTTATCCGGTACCGTACCGACGATGATTTACTACAGCCTGCTGATGCTTGATCCTGCTATTTTCTATGCCGCCAGCTGCCTGATTTGTGGCTTGATTGCCTTGAGCATCGGCAGCTCCTGGACCGTTGCCGGGACTGTGGGTATCGCGCTGATAGGAGCGGCGGCCGGGATGGGGATCTCCGTGGAGATTACCGCAGGTGCCATTATTTCCGGCGCGTACTTCGGCGACAAAATGTCACCACTGTCAGAAACTACTAACCTGGCACCCGCCGTTGCCGGTACTGATTTATTTTCTCACATTGGGCATATGGTATGGACCACCATGCCCAGCATCGCCATCGCCTTGGTGCTCTATAGTTTGCTTGGACTGCGCATCGATCCCACCGGGAACGCGACAGACCTTGCAATAACCATGCAGCTGCTGACTGAAAACTTTACTATCAACCCATTAATGTTGTTACCCGTCGCCGCCTTATTAGTCATGGCCAATAAAAAACTTCCACCGATCCCCACTATTCTTACCGGTGCATTTATCGGCTTGATACTTGCACTATTGTTTCAACGAACTGCCATCATGAATCTCGCGGGCGATGCGCCCAATGTTTTTTTTGGCCTCTTCAAAGGTATATGGCAAACCCTGTTCGATGGCTTTGTTTTAGACAGTGGTAACACGACGCTGGATGATCTCATGACCGGCGGCGGCATGAGTTCGATGTTGACTACGGTATGGCTGGTACTTTGTGCAATGGTTTTCGGAGCGGTAATGGATCACACCGGCTTGCTGAAGTGCCTGGTCAATTACGCCCTGTCATTTGTGCATAGCACCGGCAGTCTTATCGCGACTACCGTTGCCACCTGCATCGGCGCCAATATCATTACCTCCGATCAATACATTGCTATTGTTCTACCGGGTCGCATGTACAGACTGGAATATCAAAATCGCAATCTGGATATGAAAAACCTGTCACGAACCTTAGAAGACTCGGGCACCATCACATCACCGCTGGTTCCCTGGAACACCTGCGGCGCATACATGAGTGGTACCTTAGGCGTCGCTACGTTCGCCTATCTCCCATACTGCTTCTTTAATCTGATCTGCCCGGTGATAGCCGTCATCTATGGATTTTTGAATTTTAAGATTGCCCCGATGCCGGAACAGCAGACCGCATGACGGTTCGTCTTTTCGCAAAACCAGCCTAGCCGCCGTGGTTTTTTATCAGCCTACGACCGCGCAAATTTTAACTCCACAACGTTTCCTTCCGGGTCATTAATATAGACTGATCGACCAAATCCTTCCGCACCGTAGCGCTCGGCAAATTCCTGGACTTCGATTCCCTGCGCTACCAGGTAGTCAATCAATTCCTGCTCTTCCACCGGGTCGATGAGCAAGCACAGATGATCCATATTACGACCATCTTGAGAGGGCGCTTTACCCCCCAATCTGCCTAGCTCACTCGCCACTGGCACCAAATCAATCAGCGCGCTTCCCGCCCGTAATTGCACTAGTCCAATGTCTCTCGGGAGCTCTCTTTCGATCTTGCAAGACAAAACTTCACAATAAAATCTAAGCATGGCATCGGTGTCTGTAGTTCTTAAAACGACGTGATCTATGCCTTTAATCGAAATCATGGGATATAGAGTCTTCGCGAAGCATGCTGGAAATGGCTAACTAACATGCTGCAAACGCAATGCCGACGGATACGGATCCATATACCAGGAATTGGAAATATTTGAATCGGAATGCGCATTAACATAATGGCTTAACAGAGTTATCGGCGCAATGAGTGAGACTCGGCCAATCCTGTATTTTTCAATTGTTTGAATGATTTGCTGTTTTTTCCCTGCATCTAAACTGCCGTTAAGATGGCCTAGAATATACTGCAACACGTTTACATGCTTGCTTCGAGTAGCCGGAATTCTTAAAACAGCCATGAACTGGCTCAAATATTCTTGAGCATTTTCGCGTAAGTTCTCGGTATTCATTGCCGCCACTATTTTTTGCAGATTTCGCTGACTACCAGGATCATGACTCATGATCATTAATTTGTGACGGGCATGAAAATCGACCAATCGATCCTTGCTCAGCCCCAACTCCAGCAATTTTTGCCAGCGTGCCATAGCGAAGACACGTTGAATAAAATTTTCACGTAATGCCGGGCGCCCTAATCTATCCTCTTCTTCTACCGGTAAGTCCGGGAAGTTTTCCATCATCGTTCCGGCGTAAACGCCGATTCCATCTTCACTCGACATCGTTTCGCCCCTGACTTTCACCCCTGCCATACCGCAGCTTGGCGAATCCTTTTTCAGGATGTAGCCACAGAGCTGTTCATGCCATCGCCGCTGAGAATCTGCGCACTCACACAATGCCGGTGTAAAATCCTTAGTCTCGTCATCGATAGATACACAGTGGATCGCATTCAAGCCGTGGCGAGTCAGTTGCATCGGTTTCCTGGGCACACCCAATCCGATATCGAGCTCCGGACAAAACGGGCGAAAGTCGAAATATTCGCCAAGGGTTTTTAGTATATAGGAATTCGCTTTGTGCCCCCCGTCCCAGCGAACCTCATGACCCATGAGGCAACTACTGATTCCCACGGGAATCTTTGCCGAGCTAGATAGCGCCTGGTTTCCGTTCATCGAATCTTCTCACGCTGGCAACTCATTGATATCAAGTCGTCTACTCACCAGCGCTTCTTTTTCAGTCTTGCTTAATTGCTTCACTCGATATTCCAATTTCAGCGCGGCCGATCTGTCTCCCGCCCTGGCCTCGAAAGCCAGGGTCAGCGGTCGCTTGCCGCGTAAAGATTTAGCGCCCTTGCCGGCATCCCCGTTGTGTTCCTTTAAGCGTCGATTTACATCGGTGGTGATGCCTGTGTACAGGCTGTCATCACCGCATCTAATCAAGTAGAGAGTCCAACATTGTTCAGATTCACCCATGGGAGGCCTGATGCTTTCAGAGTATTTGCCAGCAATCGTCGTGGCAAACTACCTGGCCATCTCGCTCCAGCTTAATCAGATGTGCCAGCAGGGTTTTCTTCGCCCAAGGTATCAGATGTGAAGCAACATCGTCATACACGGTCATGACCAGCTGGTCCAACTCACAGGTTCCCAATTGTTGCAGCCCGGCAATGACTTTCTGCTCCCGTTTTAGTCGGTGGGCGATGAGTTTTGCGATTTCATCATGGGGTTGGCTCATGACATAGCCGTGACCGGGCGCAAGGTAACGCAGTGGCAGAGTCTGCAAGTATTGCAAAGAGTCCAGATAGGCAGTCATATCGCCATCGGGGGGTAAGATTACCGAGGTTGTTCCCTGCAGAATGTGATCTCCGGTAAAAAGCAGCTGCTCTTCTCGCAACAGAAAACAGATATGGTTGGAAACATGGCCTGGCGTTGGAATAAGTTGCAGACGGTATTCCTAAGATTCAATCACATCGCCATCGCGCCATACTCTGTCCGGCTTAAAGGTATTGTCGTGATGAGCCCCGGTTG
>JADFOC010000332.1 GCA_022563075.1 Pseudomonadota bacterium | reverse complement strand
AACGTACATAGAGCTATACTAACCAAACTAGATAATAGCACTGTCACTATTACTAACACATAAAGGGATCAGTAATGACACAGCTAGACAGAATGGAAAAGAAGTTAGAGGCTATGGATGCTAAGTTAGATGGCCACCTCGAAAGAATAGCTAGAATGGAAGTAAAGATAAACGGATTTATTACGATTGGTACCATCGTTCTCGGTGCTATCATAACATCAATAATTAAACTCTACATACTTTAAAAGGAGGCTACAATGCCAAGGACAGAAGAAGAAAAAATGGACTATGCAAACATGTTAGACAAGTTGGCTAGTGAGTACCCCGAGCTAGAAGAATCTGCAATGCAGTTATCTAGTGAAATCGAAGACATCATGCCTATGGGCGACGATATGATGGAAGACGATCCAGACTATGAACACATCCATGCGATGCTAAACAGCGGCGACCACGAAAGCGAAGTCTTCATCGAACACGCTCAGTTACACACCCCGATCTTTCAGGAAATCCCCTACGAAATCGACGAAACTTGGCAGCACGGAGCCGTCATTGGCGGGATGGCATTCCGTGACCGACGACAAGTGGCAAGGTCGTATAAGTTGGCAACAGATCAACTGGTTGCACTCGCCCTGACGAAGCACGAACCACACGAGTTGGACTTCCCGATACTCTTCTTGTACCGGCACACCGTTGAGCTTTACTTGAAATCGGCTTTGGCGAAACCACCCAAACATCACGATCTCGGTGAGCTAAGTCGGCTTCTCGAATCCGAAGGCGGTGGTCAAATACCGGGTTGGATGAGAGATCGGCTCAGGGACTTCCACGAGATAGACCGCAGATCGTCCATCTTCCGCTATGCCGATCCGGGGCCTCCCGGTGAACTTTGGATCGACTTTCACCAACTCCAAGCTGTGATCGACAAATTGGTGGAAGCGTTCGAGGCGTATTTGGCATCTCGGGCAGTTGGACCGTGATCGAATTCAGCACCCCCTCAGCAAACACCTATTCCTTGAATTGTCGAACCATCATATCCACCCAACGCCGCTGTTCCTTCTGGAGCGATGGCAGTGGGTGGCGGTACTTGCTCGTCGTGTCTGGCGCCGGCAATCACGATAATCGCAACTACGAAGACGATTGGGGCGAGAAATGGCAGGGCTTGTTGGAGACCTATCCTGAAACCAATCCATTGGATGGTGACGAGGCAGCTGCCGGAGTTGTGACCAACTATGATAATCAGGCGAATCAACTGCTGGTGGAGAATCTGCAAGGCAAGTTGCTACTCGCACATGGCCTGATGGACACAAATGTCCATCCCAGCAGCACCTTACTGGTGATTGAGGCACTGATCGAGGCGGAGAAGGAGTTTGATCTAGTGGTGTTGCCCAATGCGAAACACGGCTTTGGGAATTCTCGTTATTTCATGAAACGGCGTTGGGATTATTTTGTCGAGCATCTCATACAGGTGGCGCCGGTATCAGAATTTAGTTTCGCCGACAATATTCACTAATGCATACCGCGCAGCGACGCTACATTGCCAAGTAGCAAGCGGCGAAGATGGTTGCATCGAGATAGATGGCTGAATTAAGCTGGTCCGTACCGATATTTACCGTGTTAAAAAATTTATCCGACAGGGGGAGTTAAGCATGAACAGAGTGCCTCGAATTATACCAATTGCCGGCGTGTTGTTGGCTGCAGTCAGCATCGGTACAGTGTTCGCCGCCGAGGATTATGTCCCGCCAAGAACCACCTTCGACGTGCCGGATGTGCAGGGAGTCTGGAACTACAAGACGCGTACGTCACTGGAGCGACCAGCAACCTATGACGGCGCCTTGGAAGTCGACGAGGCCACTATGTTGGAAAAAATGACTTCGACGCCTGACTTTATAGCCTTTCTTGAGGCAACCGGAGCAGAAGCGCCTGGGCCCAAAAATGTTGGTGGTTACAATGGGTTCTGGATTAGCCCTGGGGACGCTCTGGCTTCCATGAACGGAAAGTTTCGGACTTCAATTATTGTCGAGCCAGTGGACGGACAGATTCCCTGGCGGGAAGAAGGGCAGGCTATTCGCAAGGCGCAACAGGGAGAGTTACCGATGGGTCTGGCCGAGAGCGATGGACCGGAAGGGCGAACCCTTTCCGATCGATGCTTGATGAGTTTTGCATCGACGGCTCCCTACCTGAGCAGTCTGTACAATAACCACATGCAGATCGTGCAATCCCCAACCCATGTCATGTTGTTGGCGGAGATGGTACATAACGTGCGCGTGGTTCGAATCGATCAGGATTTCCGTGATCTGCCTTATGCACAATGGATGGGGGACTCCATCGGCTACTATGAAGGTGATGACCTGGTGGTCAAGACCAGAAACTTCAATCCCTGGCAAGTTTCCAAAGAACGATTGCTATCGAGTGATATCACGCTCACGGAGCGTTTCACCCGGGTGGCGGAAGACAAGCTGCATTACTCCTTCACCATCGACGATGCAGAACTTTACTCAGAACCCTGGACTGGCGAACTGCCCATGTACACGGGTGAGAATCTTTACGAATACGCCTGCCACGAAGGCAACTACGCCCTGCCGGCGATTCTGGCTGGTGCTCGTCGTGAGGAGATGGACGCTGCGGCAGCACCATAGTAAACCCATTCGAAGCCACCTAGCTGGCTTCGATGTTGTGCTTTGTCTGCCGGTTCGCTGGTGCGCCAGACTGACATTGGTCGAGAGTCAGCCATGAATCAGATCGAGGCTGTTTTAGCCGCATTTTCCAGCTTCATGTGGGGGCCACCCATGGTGTTGCTGCTGGTGGGTGGTGGTTTGTTTTTCACGCTGCACTCCAAGTTGAGGCACTTTCGCTACCTGGGGCATAGTTTCGAACTGCTGCGAGGCAAATACAACGAGCACGGTAGCGATGCGCGCGGAGACATCAGCCATTATGCAGCGCTGGCCACGGCCCTGGCCGGTACCATCGGGCTGGGCAATATTACCGGGGTGGCGGTGGCAATCACGGTGGGCGGTCCGGGGGCGATATTCTGGATGTGGGTCACCGCCGTCGTCGGCGTTTCCACCAAGTTTTATACCGCCTCTCTGGCGATCATGTACCGTGGCTTGGATGACAGCGGTAAGCTACAGGGCGGTCCCATGTACGTCATCCGGGAAGGACTTGGCAAGACCTGGCTACCCTTGGCCTGGATGTTCGCCATTGCCGGCATGTTCGGAACCCTGCCCATCTTCCAGATCAACCAGTTAGTGCAGCTCCTGAGGGATTTGATTGCTATCCCGGCCGGATTAGCCACGCCAGAAGAACATTTCAGATTCGATCTCGCCATGGGCTTGATACTGGCCGTGGTTATTTTTTCGATAGCGGTGGGCAAGATAAAGCGCGTGTCGGCGGTGGCCGGCAAGTTGGTACCGACCATGGTGTTGTTTTATTTTGTCATTACCGGGATCCTGCTGGTTACCAATATCAGTGAAATTCCCGCCACCTTTGCACTCATCTTTACCGATGCTTTTTCCGGGGAAGCCGTTTCCGGTGGCGTGCTTGGTGCGGTGATACTGATCGGAGTGCAGCGAGGTGTCTTCTCTAACGAAGCAGGTGTTGGCACCGAATCGCTTGCTCATGGCGCCGCCAAGACTAACGAACCGGCTCGAGAAGGTCTGGTGGCGATGGTGGGGCCCATCATCGATACCCTGATTGTATGCACCTGTACAGCCCTGGCGCTACTAGTAACCGATGTCTGGCGTGGTGACGCCGTTGGTGTCACCTTGACCTCGCAAGCCTACGAGCAGGTATTTCCGGGTTTCGGTGCCTATTTGGTGTTAATCATGGTGTTCGTACTCAGTACCACGACCGTGCTGA
>JADFOC010000331.1 GCA_022563075.1 Pseudomonadota bacterium | reverse complement strand
TGGGTCTGAGTTCCCAGCCAGGAATAAAGGCTTGTTTGTTTGATTTGTATTCGAAGCTGGTCATCCAGCGGCGCTGATTCAAATGGCTCTGGTAGTAGTGGGTCAAGACTATTTTATACAGCCAGTGGGGTAGACGCAGGTCATCCTTGCCATATATCTGTTCAATTACGGTAACGGCCTGCCAATTCACATTCTTTGCTTTGATTAAATACCATGCACTTTGGCTGGTGCCTCTACTGGCCGCCGCCATATAGAGGCCGCTGAGTCGCTGTTCACTGTCTAGCAGTTTACTCACGTTGCTGAATACGATGCGCCGATTAAGCTGTTCCCAATATGCAAAGCGCTGATCCAGTTTGTCCCACTTTCGCTGAGCCAGCAGGGATTCCAATAGGGCTTCGAGCAGCGGTATTTGATTACTGTTGTGCAGACCATGGTTAATGCGTTCGGCCTGTAACGCCTGGGCAAAAGCCAGTTCGGCGTCGGCGTAGAATCCCTGTTCCATTAAGACGTTCGCCTGCTGCGCTAGAGATTCGGATAATGCCTGATCGAAATTATTGATCCAGTGCGGTGGCTCAGTGCCATCATCGTCGAGCTCAGTGGCGCTAACTGGCGGTGCGCTAGCCGCAAAGCTATTGATACTGACCGTGCCGACTAATTCCTCTGCGGGCAAACTTTGAGCTATAGTCATAGCGGCGCAGAACAGTGCCGCTAAGCTGATAGAGTAGGTCAATCCTTTAACCAGGGCGTGGTGCATAATATTTGTAGGTCGCGCTAATCCAGTTGCCGCTACTAATCCAATTAAACAGCGAATGCGTGCCACAAAAAACCGGGGAACTCTTCGCTAACACTTATAATAAACGACGGTTATATTACATACGTCTAAAAACGATCGGTATAATTTCAGTATAGTAGTAAACGCGAAAATATCTTGTAGCGGACAGCGCTGCGCGGGACGTCTGGGCGGCGACCCATTTTCACGAAATTAGCGGCTCGGCCATTACTGGATCTGGGTTAGCCTGCTCCGGGTTAACTCTGGGCGAGGGTCCAGGCGACCACGTGATAATCCAGTTAATCCGCTGATTTTACTGTGTTCTATGCCCTGGTATTGACGCAGCTTGACGACCACCTGCCTTCGCCTTCAGGTGGCGAACCGGCACTGGTTTTCCCCTGCGTTGAGTGATCCCTCCAGGCATCGATTGTTGCCAACAAGCTATTGTTTTTATTACAAATCGGTAGCCGAAATTCTTAAACGACTATCCGTGGGTAGTCCATCGGCAATTTTGGGACGGTAAGTAGACTGCCGCAGTTTTGCCATTACCAGTTCCGTATTGGCGTCTTCGAGATCCACGCTCCTCCCGGAAACACTGATATTTCGTATATCACCTCTGATTGAGACATCAAATGAAACTATCCCGGTAGGAATGCTTGCTGCCGCGGCCGTATCCAGAGGCGATACGGCTAAAATACCCTGCATTACCTTCTTAGGCTCTCCCAGAAGCTTGTCCCGTAGCTCTGCAGACACACCGTCGGCACTCAGCAATTCATAGGCCCTGGCATACTGAGCATTGGCACGATCATATTCCTGTGCGAGAAAATTCATGTCACCAAGGTTCAGGATAGCCACCGCTATTTCTTCCACAGTCGCATCTGGTTTAGTTTCAATCGCTTCAACCGCCTGTCGAAAACTCCTTCTCATGGATGCAATCTGCGACTGGATAACGGCGTTCTTCTCCAGTTGTTTGCTGACGAAATACTGCGGGTTTGGGATTTCTTCATCTTCGCAGACGATAGTCACCACTCGTTGTCCGTCTATTATTTCGATCACTTGATAGCAACGCTGCCGAATGAGGGTTTCACTGGCGCTGGCCGGAAAATCAGCGAGTGCAATGGTCGATGTATACAACGCCGAATAATAGTGAGCTATGCCTTTGGCTGATAGATAAGTTGCCAATTTGGAACCGTAGTCCGCATCGGATTGGGGTAAATCATCTATCAGTCTGGCATAGATTCGAATCGCCTCCTGCAGGGAATTGTCATTGCGGTCACGGTAGATGCCATCCTGGTAAGCGCGTATTTTCCAGCTTGCCAAGCGGTTGGCGGTTGCGGTGTAGCGGTTATCATTTCTGTCATAGATTCGACCGGCAATATGGGTGGAGAGTTGCAGATTATTGTCAACCTGAACCCAGTTTTTTTCGGAGGTGGAGCTGGAGGTATACTGCTCGAGTAAATCCAGTTGCTGCTGCGTGTAAAGGCCGGTGCTGATGCGTAGTGCCAGCAGCGCCTCGGCATAGGTGCTGCTGGCTGCTGCAAAATTTGCCAACTCAAAATACGCATTCGCGAGCGACCAAAATATTTCACCTGTGGATGCATCATAGACGCCGTTAAAATCAGCTAAAGTCTGCCGATAGCGCTCAACTGTGCGGCTTAATTCCGCGATTTCGAGTTCATGGTTTTCTAACGGAGCATCGACTTGCGGCAGTGAGGGGTCGGGTGAATTCTGCGCGTAGCTGACTGCGGAGTAATGTAGCGTCAATGCAAAAACCCAGAGACGAATTACGATCAATTTTTTGGCGGTCAACCGTAACCCTCTAGACATGGTTTGTCACTCACTCAATCAGCGCTTAATCATCTTACAGCTTGGCCAAAAATTCGTTGCCGGTGCCTGCCTGTTCAAAACTTGGTTAGCGTGTCATGCCCCTGAGCAACCCTAGCGGGGACGGCTTAGTGATGGCAATCAACGTTCCCTAGCTATACCACCAAGTTGTCACCGATGTGTTTGGAAATCAACAGTTTTCTGCTTGTTGGTTTTGAATTTCGCTTACTCTGAGATGAACTCCATCGGGTAGCATTTATTGCAGGCAATTATAGCGACCAATGGCAGAGCATAAGTTCCCGGTCAGCGAGTTACTGCGCGGTGCATCAATCCAGTCGCCAGCGAGATGGCGGCATTAGTACAGCCATTCCAAAAACCGTGATACGCGATCGGTTGACACACCAGCGCGGCTCTGCTAATTTTTTCGAGACAACCATACGTAGATCCTGTCGTAGCCAGGGGTTTTAAGCTGGCAGGAATATACTGGTTTGGTTGATTAGGCCTGTGCATTTGGCGGTAATTTTTCAGCCTCGAAAAACTAAAAATAAACAGAAACTCCAAGAAGTTGGCCTGGCTGACTTCCGCTGAGTGCAACGGAGATACTCCCCATGTATGCGATTAGAATGCTATTCCTGCTTTGTCTCATGACACCGGTCTGGGCACAGCAATCAGTCCCGCAAATTCCCTTCGAAATCGTTCCCAATTTTCTCAAGTACTCCCCCGATATGAATCTTGGCGAGGTGCTGGGGGTGGCGGTGAACTCGCAGGGGAATATCGTCGTGTTAAATCATCCCGGCAGCGCCAACGTAGGGCCCATCTGGTCCAATTCAACCACGCAGCTTTTGGAGTTTGATAAAGCCGGGCGTTTTCTGCGGGAAATCGGTAAGGGAGTCTATGGCATCGCGTACTCGCACCAGGTGCGATTCGATAAGTATGACAATCTCTGGGTCGTCGATAAGGGCGCCAACTCGGTGATGCAGTTTGACCCCCAGGGTTATGTGTTGATGAATATTGGTCGACGCGAAGAGGGCTACCACGGTGATGTGGAACTGGCATCCCAGGCTGAGGCTCGAGCCTTCGGCGGTTATTTTGGCGGGCCCACCGATGTGGCCTGGGATAGCGATGACAACATCTACGTCAGCGATGGTTACGTCAATTCCCGCATGACCAAATTCGATCCTGACGGAAATTTTCTAATGGACTGGGGTTCATTCGGTACCGATATCGGTCAATTCAATCTTCCCCACGCGCTGCAAATAGACCGCAA
>JADFOC010000330.1 GCA_022563075.1 Pseudomonadota bacterium | reverse complement strand
CAACGCCCCTCTCCGATGCTCCTTGCACACGGTTGATACGTAGAACACGCTGAGCAGCGTTCCGATCAATCCGAACGAGGCCGTATATCCGTAATGCAGCAGAATCAGTGCCCCGCCCGAGAAGAAGTAGCGTACCGGATCGACCAGCGCGAGCATGCACGCGACCCCCGCCAGGGCACTCGTGCGACCGAATCGCCGAACGAGAACAAGGTATCCGCCGAACGCCATGAACACGTAGCGAAGCGGCAACGCCAGGTGGAAATAGGCGGTCATCGCGTCCGTACCGGCCACGTGGCGCATCATGTCGCACCAAACCATGGACATGTAGTGATAGGAGAACTTCTCCACGCCCTCCACAAACGGCACCGCACCGAGCGGGATTCCTCTGGAGAATTCCCCCACCAACGCCGCCGGCATCAGCAGATCGTGGAACAGTACGGTGTACGCTCGCCCGTCGCGCACTTCCACGAGCGTCGTCTCGTAGCTCCATATCACCATCAACAGCAGCGCCAGCCAGAGGAGCGCGGCGTCGCCCGGATGTATCGTCCAC
This sequence comes from Pseudomonadota bacterium, assembly GCA_022563075.1. Taxonomy (GTDB): domain Bacteria; phylum Pseudomonadota; class Gammaproteobacteria; order Pseudomonadales; family Pseudohongiellaceae; genus UBA9145. The sequence continues at coordinate 3,324 of JADFOC010000330.1, read as the reverse complement.
CGCCTGGGACTTGAATCCGCGCCGGCCATTCCCCGCCCGCGCCACCATTGAGGTTAGTGCGCTTCCCAAAGGCGCTGCGGTGGAGATTGACGCCATCCTGGTCATCTAGCAGTACTGTATAAAAACCCATATAATTGATTGCTTACTACCCCCTTGGCGAGGGAGTACTGCGCGTTGCCCCTCGTCAAGAATTCTGCAAGCCACCATCGGTCACCAAATTTTAAGCAATGGCTAGCCCGCAACTGGATCAAATTTCACTTACCCAACTAAAAGGTGTTGGGCCTGCCTTGGAGAAGAAGCTCAATGTAATTGGCATTTATAATGTACAAGACCTGTTGTTTCATCTGCCGCTGCGCTATGAAGATCGCACTCGAATCAACCCTATCGGTGGGGTCACTGTAGGCGAAAATGTGCAACTGCAGGGTGAAATCGTGAGCTGTAATATCCAGTTTGGCCGACGCCGTAGTTTGCAGTGTAGCTTGAGCGACGACAGCGGCATTATCAGTCTGCGGTTTTTCTATTTTAGTGCTGCCCAAAAAAATTCCCTCGCAGCCGGGACCAAGCTTCGCTGTTACGGTGAGGTCAGACGAGGCAGGACTGGATTCGAGATCTACCACCCTGAATATAAGGTGCTACAGGATTTCGAAGAGGTGCCGATCGCCGATGCCCTCACCCCAATTTATCCGACCACAGAAGGCTTGCAGCAGGCTCGGCTCAGAAACATTGTTGGCCAGGCACTGAAGTATCTAGAAGGCTCGATCGCGGTGCAGGACTATTTGCCTGCTGAAATATTGTCCGAACTCGGATTACATTATCTCACCGATGCCATAAGACTCGTCCATCAACCACCGGCTGATGCGCCTCTCAAGTGGATAAACGCGGGTACGAATCCCGGCCAGAAGCGTCTGGCCTTCGAAGAACTGTTGGCCCATCGCCTCTGCATGCGCCGTTTCAGGAACGACTCCGATGCTCAAACCGCACCAAAATTAACCGCGAACGACAAACTCTTGCAACAGTTCCTGGAAGGCCTTGCTTTTAGCTTAACCGGTGGTCAGCAATCAGCCTATCAGCAGATCTCGCGCGACCTCTCCAGCGCCTGTCCCATGTTGAGATTGCTGCAAGGCGATGTGGGTTCAGGGAAAACCGTCGTAGCCGCTCTGTCTGCGTTGCAGGCGATTGGTAATGGTTTTCAGGTCGCGCTGATGGCGCCAACCGAAACCCTGGCAGAACAACACCTTCTCAATTTTGAGCAATGGTTTACTCCCCTCGAAATTCAGGTGGGCTGGTTAAGCGGAAAGACTAAAGGGACGCTGCGGAAAAAGCAGCTCGAATCCGTCGCCAGTGGCGAGTGCCAACTACTGATAGGTACTCATGCCCTATTTCAAGACGATGTTTGCTATCAACGCCTGGGCCTTATCATTATTGATGAACAACACAGATTTGGCGTCCACCAAAGACTGGCATTGAGAGATAAGGCGGCTCGACACCGATTGAATCCACACCAGTTGGTGATGACCGCAACCCCGATCCCAAGAACACTTGCTATGAGTGCTTATGCAGATCTGGACATTTCTATTATCGATGAATTGCCGCCTGGCCGGATGCCGGTCAATACTGCAGTCATCTCAAATGACCGCCGTGATCAAGTGATTCAGCGCATTGAGAAAACCTGCACCGAAAATAATCAAGCCTATTGGGTTTGCACTCTAATAGAGGAATCCGAAGCGCTGCAGTGTCAGGCAGCGGAAGTTACGGCAGATTCCCTCACCAAGCTATTGCCAAATATTAAGATCGGGCTCATTCACGGCCGTCTGAAATCAAAGCAAAAAGCGTCTGTGATGGAAAAGTTTAAGGCAGGCAGCCTGCAACTATTGGTGGCGACAACGGTTATCGAAGTGGGTGTGGATGTACCCAATGCCAGCCTGATGGTAATCGAAAATCCGGAACGGCTTGGACTCGCCCAACTCCACCAACTTCGTGGCAGAGTCGGGCGTGGCTCAACCCGCAGCCATTGTATATTGCTCTACCAGAGTCCTCTGTCCAAGGCAGGCAAACAAAGACTGGCAGTGATGAGAGAGAGCACGGATGGATTCTATATTGCCGAAAAAGACCTGGAGCTTCGCGGGCCAGGACAGGTATTGGGAACCCAGCAAACCGGTTTAATGAGTTTTAAAGTGGCTGATATCGCCCGAGATGCTTATCTTCTGGACGAGGTCAGGGACGCATCAGAACTTGTTATGAGACAGTATCCTGAAATCGTAGACCCCTTGGTCAGGCGTTGGCTGGGAGATCGAACTCACTATGCCAATGTTTAGAGAACCTCAGATCAATCACTCGATTTCTATAGGCTTCCCATCGACGTTAAACAAGGCGGATTACGCCTGGTAGAAGTACACTTCAGATCCCGCTGGGACTTGGATACTTGATCAGAGATTCTCTGGACTTGCACAAGGGCTGTTTTATTTTGAGAATATAATGCCGTAGCACCACTTGGCTCAATTCACCCTCTATACTAAATAGGTAAATGCTGATTGATTTAATTATTCGATCGAAACCAATTTAGAGTGGTTGGACTCAACATGGCCGTGGCCCCCGCCGTACAGCCCGCAAATAAAGAAAAGCCTCTATTGCGCGTCGTACTATTGCACGATAAGACCGGACGTATACAGGTCATTCTTGCGGAACAATCAATGTTAGACCTGAAATCCATTACCGAGCAGACTGGACGAGACTTGGTGTGTGTGAATCAGCTTCAGCTAGATGAACTTTGCGAATCGAGCCGCCTCTCAACCCTCGAACCGTTTCCCTGGTTGTACAAGGTAACTACCCTGATTGATGAATCGGTAGCACAGGAAGAATTGCTCTTTCATTGCCAGTCCGATGAACAATCCGATCCGCACACGGTTCGACTAGAAGCACTAAGGGAAGCCTTACTAAAACTTGAACATGATCTGCTCATCGTGGATGTGGCAATAAATCAAAACGATCTAAGCATAGACATGCGCGTGCCAAATGACGACCAGGATCAGATCATCAATTCATTAAAAAACTTTACCACCCTCAGAATCAAACAGCGCTTAGAAGACACCCTGGAAATACCCACGTTGCCACAAACGGCACAGCGGATAATTCAATTGCGGGTAAATCCACATGCTGTCGTGCGTGAACTGGCGGAAATAGTTGAATCAGATCCTTCCCTGGCGGCACAGGTAGTCAGTTGGGCTGCGTCGCCCTACTATGCGGTACCTGGAAAGATCAGATCGGTACAAGACGCCATTGTCCGAGTCCTTGGTTTTGATCTGGTTGGAAATCTTGCGCTTGGTT
>JADFOC010000329.1 GCA_022563075.1 Pseudomonadota bacterium | reverse complement strand
CCGGTGAAGCCCAAGGTCGATTTCAGATAGGGACGCAGGAAATCTGTCTGACCCGCCTGGTGCAAACCGCCCATGGCAGCCACCAGGTACACACGCTTACCCTGTAATAGACCGACGGGGCCGGATTCTGTGTATTTGAAGGTTACACCGGCGCGGGCAACATGGTCGATCCAGGCCTTTAGCATGGAAGGCACCGAAAAATTGTACATCGGCAAGCCGATCACGATGCTGTCGGCCGACTGCAGCTCCGCCACCAAGGCATCGGAATAGTCCACCTTGCCTTGCTGCTCGTCACTGCGATCGGCTGCGGGAGTGGACAGGGCCTGCAACCACTCGCCATCCAGATGAGGTACCGGCTGCTGGCGAAAATTTCGCTCCTGGATCTGAAATTCCTCGCCATTGGCTCGAAAACCCATCAGGAGTTCCTCCATCAACAGGGAAGTGACACTGTCTTCCGCGAATAGACTGCTGGTAATGCGTAGTACGTTCTTCATTTTAAGCTCCGTTGCTAAGCCCTTAGTGACTTGATTGGGCGCATGATAGAGCATATTATTCGATGTATTGACCGCATTATTCGCTAATATAGATCAAATATTTAGATATATTGTGAAACCCCCCCGTATCTCCCTGGAACAATGGCTGGCCTTCAAGACCGTGGTCGATCGGGGCTCCTACGCCCTGGCGGCGGAGACCCTGAACAAGAGTCAGTCATCTATCAGCTATGCCATCAATCGCCTCAATCAGCAATTACCCAAACCTGTCTTGAAGTTGCAGGGTCGCCAGGCGGTGATGACCGATGAAGGCCAGGTGCTCTACCGCCATGCGCAACAACTATTGCAGCAGGCGGGTGAAGCGGAGGCGGTAGCCGCCTCTCTGGCGATGGGATTCGAATCCGAAGTCACCGTGGCGCTGGATGTGTTGGTGGAAATCGACTCGCTGATTTGCGCGTTTGAAGAGTTTTCACAACAGTTCCCACATACGCGCATACGCGTGCTGGAAACCAGTTTGTCCGGCACCACCGAAGCCTTGCTTGAAGCCCAGGCAGATCTGGTCATCGGTTCGGTCACGCCGGTGGGATTCAGCGGCATACCGCTTATGCGGATCACCATGCTGCCGGTCGCCGCACCGAGTCATCCCCTGGTGAATGACAGAAGCGAAGTCGCCGAACTCGAGCTTCGCGGTTTTCGCCAGGTGGTACTTCGGGATACCGGCTCACATCGCGAACAGGATGCCGGCTGGCTTGGATCAGAGCGGCGCTGGACCGTCAGCCATTTTTCCAGCAGCATCAAGATGGTTAAATCTGGTCTGGCCTTCGCCTTCTTGCCGCGAAACTGGATCGAACAGGAATTAGCCGCCGGTGAACTGCGGCAAATACCCTTGCGTCAGAGTATGGAGCGCACCGTTCAGATGTATCTGATGCTGGCGGACAAGCAGGCGGCGGGCCCTGCCACCAAGGCACTGGCTGGATTGATTGCTGGCAGCATCGATAAAAACAGTGGCTAAACAACCTCTCTTGGGTGCTTCTTTATTCAGCTTCAGTTCACCCTGCGGGTGTAACATCATACTGGAGAAAGTTTGTTATTCATGTAATGAAGTAGGTAGATGCCATGAAAAAGTTACTGTTAGTTGTATCTGTTATTGCGGCACTGGTTCTGAGTCAGACTGCGAGCGCCGACAGTCGTCACCATCGACGCAGCCACCACAGCTTCGGGCATTACTCTAACTATAACCCCTACCACTATGGTTTTGGGAGTCATCACGGTGGTAGCTACTTCGGTTTTTCCTATGGCCACAACCGTCACTACGGTCACCGCAGTTCCGGCAGTTTTTTGGGTGGCCTGGTACTGGGATCGTTGCTCAGCTACCCCAGTTATTCTTCCAGACGCTATGACACGGTGAGCTATCGAAGTGCTCCCGTCATCCGCTCTCGAGAAGTGGTGGTTGTCAACCGATCGATTACTCGCAGTACTGCCCCGATTGCCAGCGGACGTCGCCTGCTGCGAGACCTTGAAGGCAACTGCTTCGAGCGAATTGTCGACGAGGATGGCAACGAAATTCGAGTGCAGTTGGATGCATCGGAGTGTAATTTCTAGTCGGTCTCAGGGAATTTAGCATTAAACATAGAATTCTCACGAACTTCACGGTGATTGTGACCGGGCCTTTCGGTTTTACCGCCTATACTTTTTAGAGGAACCTAAGAAGAGGCGAGCGCAGTGAAACTGAAAGAAATTATGTCAACGATTGAAACCTTCTATAAGCCTGACGATACTTTGATTGACGTCGCCAAATCCCTCGCCGAGAAGCATCATTCCTGCGGCTTGATCTGTGAATACGACAAGCCGATGGGAATCATCACCGAGCGGGATATCGTGCGACTCTTGTCGAACCTGGCTTCGGCGCATTTGGAATTTGACGTTCCCATCAAAGATGTGATGACCCATCAACCAATCTGTCTCGATGCGGAAACCGAGCTGGTAGACGCGCTGGATCTGGCGAAGAACCACAACTTGCGACATCTACCGGTGGTGGACTCGACGCAAAGACTGGTGGGCGTCGTCACCTCCACCGATCTTGTGAAAGCTTATTTGATCACCCTCGATAAAAACATCATGCTGGAAAACCAGAATCGAAAACTGCATATTCTGTCCATTGAGGACCCACTAACGGGGCTACCGAATCGTCGTGCCATGTCGATGGATCTGCGTCATGCCGCTGCCGTCGCGCGGCGTAGAGCGGAATCTTACTCGATTGCCATCATCGATCTGGACTACTTCAAAAAGTACAATGACCACTATGGTCACCGAGCGGGTGACGAAGCATTGGTAGAGATCGCTAAAACGCTGCGCAACAATCTCCGCGAATCAGAAAAGATATTTCGATATGGCGGTGAGGAATTTTTATTCCTGATGCCCGCTACCTCAATCGAAGCGGCCCTGATAGCAGCCCAGCGCATCCGGCAAGCCATCGCCGACTGCGAGTTTCCTCACATCGAGAGCCCTCTGGGTCTTCTCACCGTCAGCATTGGTGTGGCCAGTGGTACCAGCGATAACTGGGAGTTTGTCATCGAACAGGCCGATACGGCGTTATATGATGCAAAAGAAAATGGTCGCAACACGGTCTGTTTTACCGAGCCCATCACCGAGTCCGGATTTTGGGATTTTAGCCGAAGTAGCCAATCCTACCGCCCGAGTCTAAATTAGCGGTCGACAACACACAGGCGTCTATGCAGAAAAACTCGATCTTCTTTGTTAGTCTTTGTTTTCTCATCGGCTGCGCCAGCTCGCCATTGGACCGAAGGCAGGTGGTACTCTACTCCGAAGCTGAAATGGCACGACAGGGCGAGCAAGCCTACCGGCAAATGCAGCGCGAGCTGCCCATCTCCACCGACACGCGCAAGATCAGTTATGTGCAGTGCGTCGCCAATCATGTAATTGCGGCACTGGATGACGATGACCGCGGCAACGCGGTGTGGGAAGTCACGCTCTTCGACAGTGATCAGGCGAATGCCTTCGCCCTGCCCGGCGGCAAGATCGGCGTCTACCGTGGCCTGCTTGACGTGGCGGTTAATCAACACCAACTGGCTGCCGTCATGGCACATGAAGTCGGACACGTATTAGCCCGGCACAGCAACGAACGCGCCAGCCAAACTACACTTCGTAACGTGGGTGTAGCTGCGGCCCAGATCCTGGGGGTTTCAAATTCAGCGCTGCAGGCGCTGGATGTGGGCTCTCAACTTGGCCTGTTCCTGCCCTTCAATCGAATCCAGGAGAGCGAGGCGGATTCGATCGGCGTTATATTGATGGCCAATGCCGGATTCGATCCACAAGAGAGTATCACCCTGTGGCAGAACATGACCGCCGACAGTGGTCCAAGACCA
>JADFOC010000328.1 GCA_022563075.1 Pseudomonadota bacterium | reverse complement strand
GGCACCGGGGCCGTCACCGCCCGTGAGGCCCGCGCGCAGACGCTCGACAGTATGGACCTCGAACGCGAGCGCGGCATCACCATCAAGGCCTCCGCCGTCACCGTCAAGCACACATGCGACGGCGAAGAGTACATGCTCAACTTTATCGACACCCCCGGGCATGTTGATTTCACCTACGAAGTGTCCAGGTCACTGGCAGCCTGCGAAGGGGCTTTGCTGGTTGTCGATGCCAGCCAGGGGGTTGAAGCCCAATCTGTTGCGACCTGCTATACCGCCATCGAACAAGGACTGGAAGTAATTCCAGTGCTTAACAAAATGGATCTGCCCCACGCTGAACCGGATCGGGTGCGCCTGGAAATTGAAGAAATCATCGGCATCGACGCAAGCGAGGCAATATGTGTCAGTGCCAAGACCGGCATGCGCATCTCTGAAATCCTGGAGCAGATCATCGTCAAGGTGCCAGCTCCCACAGGTAACCGCGACAGCCTATTACAAGCGCTCATCATCGATTCCTGGTTTGATAATTATTTAGGTGTAGTGTCGTTGGTTCGCGTGGTCGCGGGCACCCTTAACCGCGGCGACAAGATTATCGCGCACTCGATTGGCAAGGCTCATGTGGTCGACGGTATTGGTGTGTTTACGCCAAAGCGCACTGAGACCGGGGTATTGGCAGCTGGTGAGGTTGGCTTCGTCGTGGCCGGTATCAAGGATATTCACGGTGCGCCGGTGGGCGATACGATCACGCTGGCAAGCAGCCCTGAGGTAGAAGCATTGGCTGGATTTCGTACCATCCAACCGCAGGTCTATGCCGGTTTGTTTCCCGTTTCTGCCGATGACTTCGAGAGTTTTCGCGACGCACTCTCCAAGCTGACATTGAATGACGCATCTCTGCAACATGAACCAGAAAACTCGGACGCACTGGGTTTTGGCTTTCGCTGCGGCTTTCTCGGTTTGTTGCACATGGAAATCATTCAGGAACGACTGGAGCGAGAATACAATCTTGCTCTGATCACTACCGCGCCAACGGTTGTCTATGAAGTACGGTTGGTTAACGGGGAATTGCTGAAGGTCGATAGTCCGTCTCGTCTGCCGGCAGTGACGTCTATCGAAGAGATGAGGGAGCCAATCGTTTTGGCTAACATCTTGGTTCCGCAGGAGTATCTGGGAAACGTGATTACCTTGTGTGTTGAAAAACGTGGCGTCCAGAAAGACATGCAGTTCATCGGCAAACAAGTTTCGTTGACTTATGAGTTGCCAATGAATGAAGTAGTGTTGGATTTTTTCGACCGACTGAAATCTGTGAGTCGCGGATATGCCTCCTTGGACTACCATTTCATCCGCTTCGAGAAAGCCAATCTGGTGCGTTTAGATATTCTCATTAATGGCGATAGAGTAGATGCGCTGGCCTTAATCGTGCATCGCGATCACGCCCAATCGAAGGGGCGATCGTTAGTAAAGAAAATGAAAGAATTAATTCCGCGTCAGCTATTTGACGTAGCGATTCAAGCAGCCTTGGGTGGACAGATAATCTCACGACAGACGGTCAAGGCACTGCGCAAGAATGTGACGGCCAAATGTTACGGTGGCGATATAAGCAGGAAGAAGAAATTGCTGGAGAAGCAGAAAGCCGGTAAGAAGCGGATGAAGCGAGTCGGTAATGTAGACGTGCCGCAGGAAGCGTTTTTAGCTGTACTAAAAATTGATAGCTGATGGTAATGCAATGGATATAGATTTCTCTGAAGTACTGGTTTCTCTGGTGGCGTTTTGTGGATTGTTATGGCTGCTGGACAGTCTTCTGGTCAAAAAGACTCGAGTGGCGGCAGTTGCACAATACAAGTCTACTCAAACCAAGGGTAAAAGCGAAGAGGAAGTGGCCGGCGCCATAGCCGAGCTGTCGCGAGAACCCTGGCTGATTGAGTATGCGAAATCATTCTTTCCGGTGCTATTGATTGTGTTGATGCTGCGATCCTTTTTAGTGGAACCCTTTCAAATCCCGACTGGTTCGATGATACCTACCTTGCTGGTCGGTGATTTTATCCTGGTGAACAAGTTTGCTTACGGCATTCGCTTGCCAGTAATCGGTACTAAAATTATTGATGTAGATGATCCCAAACGCGGTGAAGTGATGGTCTTCATTCCGCCCCATGAGGATAAGTACTATATTAAGCGAGTGATTGGACTGCCAGGAGATACCATCCGCTATGAAGATAAGAAACTCTTCATCAATGGGGAAATCGTTAACCAAGAATTCGTGGAAAATATCTCTATCGATACCAATATTGGGGAACTCGCTGGCACTCTGTATTCCGAGGTAATCGGAGGTGTCGAGCATCCGACTCAACATATCGATGGGGTTGGTCGACGTCCACGCCGAACAACTTGGGTAGTGCCAAATGGACACTATTTCATGATGGGAGACAATCGTGACAACAGCTTGGATAGTCGAGAGTGGGGTACCGTGCCGGAGAAGGATATCGTGGGCAAAGCAATCGCCGTATGGATGCACAAGGAACCAGGGCTGAAAGCTCCGACATTCTCCAGAAATAAATTGATCAATTAGTGAATCTGTGACCGTTATAGTGGCAATCCACTAAATTTCTCCCTAATTTGATCGAATAACATAAATACAAGTCATGCAACAACTTTCCGGTGGGTGAAACCATGAACAAAATGCATACCAAGAGTCTTTACCATCAAAGAGGCGTATCCAAATTTGGCCTGATGATGCTGTTCATCATGATTGTGACATTTCTCACGGTGGGGCTGAAAGTTATTCCAATCTATGTCGACCACAACTTGATTACCGGAATCTGCGAAGATCTGATTGAAAACGGTGAAGCTGTCAACATGACCATAACTGAACTTCGAGCCAGAGTTTCCAATGGTCTACGCATCAATAACATCAGGGATTTTGATCTCACCAGCATTCGCCTGCGCAAGCAAAATAATAAACCTATAATCACCATAAACTACGAGCGTCGTGTCGAACTAATTGCTAACCTGGATGTGGTCGCGAAGTTTGATACTGTCTTACAGTAGATGCCGATCAATCTCGATAAACTGCAACAAAACCTCAACTACCATTTTTCTGATCTGGAGCTCGCAGAACGGGCTTTAACCCACCGTAGTGCCAACAAACTGAACAATGAACGCCTGGAATTTCTGGGTGATTCTTTGTTGGGTTTTATCATCGCAGAGGCGCTGTTCGAAATATACCCGGACGCAGATGAAGGTGAATTGAGTCGCATGCGAGCGAGCATGGTGAATAAAGCCAGCTTGGCTGAAATCGCCAGAGAACTTGAATTAGGCGACTGTATGCAATTAGGTGCCGGTGAATTGAAAAGCGGAGGCAAGCACAGAGAGTCCATACTGGCCGATGCCACCGAGGCAATTATCGCGGCGATATATCTCGATGGTGGTATGGTCGCCTGCACGCAGTTGGTCCGAGACTGGAGTGAGCAGAAACTCCACGCACCCAACTCCGATCAAAAACAAAAGGATTTTAAGACCCGGTTACAAGAATTAATGCAGGCCAAAGGAGTATCTCTACCGCGTTATGAAGTAATTAAGATTACCGGAGAAGCCCATCGACAGACGTTTCATGTCGAATGCACCATCGCTGATCTGGAAGGCACACAGCGAGGTGTCGGTCGCAGCAAGCGCATGGCTGAGCAAGCGGCGGCGCAGAAAATTCTCGATGCCCTGGGAGAATCACCGTGACAGACATCAACCATCGGACGCAGCTGCGTTGTGGCTATGCCGCTATAATCGGCAGGCCAAATGTCGGCAAGTCTACATTGCTGAATCATCTGTTGCGGCAAAAAATCAGTATCACTTCGCGTAAGCCGCAAACGACGCGACATCGTATTCTCGGGATTAACAGCGAT
>JADFOC010000327.1 GCA_022563075.1 Pseudomonadota bacterium | reverse complement strand
GGGCGCGATTCCAATACTAGCCCCGCCTTGTTACTTCGATTCGAAGCGGATACTCTGCCCCGCCTGCGAGCCATCCAGGCAATGTTTAAAGCTTTAATCCATGAAGCAGATAAAAGCTTAGAATTTAATTGTTAAGCAACTTCCTTACATTCGATACTAATATTTCTGGAATAACTCATCATGTCACTAACTCTGAGTAGTGCGAAAAACATCGCCCAGGTGCTTACTCAGGCACTGCCCTATATTCAGAAATTTACCGGCAGTACAATGGTTGTGAAGTACGGTGGCAACGCCATGCTTGATGAATCGCTGAAGCAGAGCTTCGCCAGAGACATTGTGCTGATGAAGTTAGTCGGCATTAATACTATCGTTGTGCACGGGGGCGGCCCGCAAATTGCCAGCGTATTAAAGCGGCTTAATATTGAATCGAACTTTATCGATGGATTACGGGTAACCGACAGCCAGACGATGGATGTCGTAGAGATGGTGTTAGGCGGCTTGGTCAATAAAGAGATCGTTAGTTTACTCAATAGGAATCATGGCAAAGCGGTGGGTATAACTGGCAAGGATGGGAAGCTGATAACAGCGAAAAAACTCACGATTAAGAAAAAGGGTTCCAAGCTGAACCATGAAGAGATTGATATTGGTCAAGTTGGAGAGGTAGTCAGCATCAATACAGAGATCCTGGATGTAATGAAGGACAGTGACTTCATTCCCGTAATAGCTCCCATTGGCACCGACGAGTCTGGCGCAAGCTACAATATTAATGCCGACGCCGTGGCCGGCGAGCTTGCCAATGTCCTGGGCGCCGAAAAGCTTATTCTGCTTACCAATGTAGCCGGTGTTCAAGATAAACAGGGAAATGTATTAACCGGACTCAGCGTTAAACAAGTTGACCAGCTTATTGCCGATAAAACGTTACAGGGGGGGATGTTGCCCAAGATAGAGTGCGCGCTGAAGGCAGTGAAAGGGGGGGTCCATAGCGCGCACATCATAGATGGTAGAGTGGAACACGCCGTGCTGCTTGAGATATTTACCGATGAGGGCGTGGGCACTCTAATTACCAAAAATGGACTGGATAAAAATTAGCTCGTGGTTGTAAATAAATCTACTATGGAAAACTCCAACAAGGTGTCGCGAAAAGATCAGATCCTGCAAGCGCTCGCTCGCATGCTGGAATCAGCGCCTGGAGAACGTATCACTACCGCCGGCTTAGCCAAAGAAGTCGGGGTCTCTGAAGCCGCGCTGTATCGACATTTCCCCAGCAAAGCACGAATGTTTGAAGGCCTAATAGAGTTCATTGAAGACACGTTATTCTCGCGCGTCTCACTAATACTTAGCGAGGAATCCAATGCGGCGGCGCGATGTGAGAAAATACTTACGCTGTTGTTAACTTTCTGCGCCAAGAACCCCGGTATGACCCGGCTGCTAACAGGAGACGCATTGGCAGGAGAGACCAAGCGGTTGCGGGCGCGCATCGCCCAGTTTTTCAATCGCCTGGATTCACAACTAAAGCAAGTCTTGCGCGAAGCTCAAATTCGGGAGAATCTCAAAACAACGATTCCGCCAAATGCCCTGGCCAACTTGTTATTGGCTTCCTGCGAAGGCCGATTGCTTCAATTCGTGCGAAGCGAATTTTCACGATCCCCATTGGAAAACTGGGACAAGCAATGGGAGTTCTTAAGTAGAAATCTGCTTGCCCCTTATTCAGCGACAACCACTACCAATGTAAGTTGAGCTCAGGCTGTCCAATTTACGCACCATACTCCTCACGATACGCAGTGACTGAATCAAGATGTTGTCGCAATTTGCTGTCGTTCGCTGCCTGCAAATAATCGATGATGTTTTGAAGATTAATAATGTTAACAATCGTTATCTGGTAATTTTCTTCTATTTCCTGAATTGCTGAAAGCTTCCCGGTGCCGCGTTCCTGTCTATCCATGGCTACGGCTATTCCATTCAAGTGTGCACCACAACTATCCAATATTTCTACGGCTTCTCTGATAGCAGTTCCTGCTGTAATTACGTCATCGATTATCAATACATCACCGGTTAACTCTGCCCCAACTATAACTCCGCCTTCACCGTGAATTTTTGCTTCCTTTCGATTGAAACAAAAAGGCTTGTTAATGCCATGTTCACTGGCCAATGCCATTGCCGTTGCAGCTACCAGCGGAATACCCTTATAGGCCGGTCCAAACAACACGTCGTAACTCAGGTTGGATTGAGCAATCGCCTCGGCATAACACCTGGCCAGAAAAAGTAGTTTTTCGCCAGTATTGAATAGTCCAGCATTGAAAAAGTATGGGCTGATGCGGCCAGATTTTAGAGTGAATTCTCCAAAGCGAAGAATCTCATTTTCAATTACAAAATTTAGAAAGTTATTCTGAAATTCTTGCATTAATGCCCCTAGGTTGAGTCTTATAATAATCTTTAGATTAACGATTGCTTTTGCAAGACAATTAATTCCGTTATTCCTTTCTTCGCCAGAGCAATCATTTCCAATAGTTGGGCATGACTAAAATCTCCGTCTTCGCCAGTGCCCTGCAATTCGATGAATCCGCCTGATTCTGTCATAACGATATTCATGTCAGTTTCAGCATTTGAATCTTCGATATAATCCAAATCCAAAACAGCGTGCCCCTTGTAAATGCCCACCGATACCGAAGCGACCATCTGCTTTATTGGATTGGTTGCTATCTTTTTTTTGCCAAGCAAATAATTAATTGCATCAACCAATGCGACGCAGCCTCCCGTTATTGACGCCGTGCGTGTGCCACCATCTGCCTGAATCACGTCACAATCCACTTTGATGGTGTATTCACCGAGCATGGTCAAGTCGATCGCGGCGCGCAGCGATCGACCTATGAGTCTTTGTATTTCGAGGCTGCGTCCAGATTGCCTGCCCCTCGCCGCCTCACGATCCATGCGGGTTCCTGTCGAGCGAGGCAGCATGCCGTACTCCGCCGTGACCCAGCCTTTGCCGCTTCCCTTTAGAAAGCGTGGTACAGATTCTTCGACACTGGCGGTACAAATAACTTTGGTGTCGCCGAATTCAACCAAGACCGATCCCTCTGCATGTTTGGTATAGTTTCTGCTGAGCGATATATTACGCAACTGATCTGCGCTTCGTTGGCTTGGTCGAATCGAGTCCGTCATAGAATTCCCGCGAGTAGAGGCAAGTTTGATTGCTGCGAATTATCCTCGAAAACGCGACGTATAGCGAGCAACTGAAAGTTCACTATGATTAAATCTTCATTCAGTTAAAATAGCGGCTCTTGGCTTTAGGACTCTCAAAAATGATGTTGAGTATGACTGCCTTCTCGAGGCAGCAGTTGGATAAGGAATGGGGTTCTCTTACCTGGGAGATACGCTCAGTAAATCATCGCTATCTTGAAATCAGCTTGCGGCTGCCTGACGTATTTCGAAGTTTGGAAAATGCCGTTCGGGAAACCCTGCGAAAGCGATTGAGCCGAGGTAAAATTGAGTGTCAGTTGCGCTTTCAATCCGGCGAAAACGTTCAATCGGAGCTTCAGCTTAATAGTGAACTAATACGAAAACTGATGCAGGCTAATGCCGAAATCGAACAGATAACAGGCACCACAACCAAATTAAGCAGTATTGAAATACTTCGCTGGCCCGGTGTGATTAAAGACCAGGAATTTGACAGTGTCAGCATTGAGAAACAAGCGCTTTCACTATTTGGTACCGCGCTTGATGATCTGGTAGCAAGTCGACAAAGAGAAGGCGCGGAGTTAAAGGGATTTATACAACAACGTATCGAATCAATTAGAAAAACTGTCGCCTCTATGCGAGCCAAGATGCCAGAAATATTGGCCCACCAGAGACAGGCTCTGCTGGAGCGACTGGAAGAGCTTAAGGCTGAACTGGAACCTACGCGCCTGGGGCAA
>JADFOC010000013.1 GCA_022563075.1 Pseudomonadota bacterium | reverse complement strand
GGCTGGCTCCAATCAGGTGAGCCTTCAATTCGTCACCACCCGCCAGCTGCGAAACCAATCCGCGGTTTTCTAAATCACTGATTATGTCGGTAGCTGCATTAGACATGTGGCAACCCTACCTACCTCATAAAATTAACACTATTGTCGATATTGCCGACCCAAGCAGAAGAAGCGGCGTATTTAACCATGATAAAAACGCGCCGATTTTACACTAGAACGAGCCCAATGTACGGCGAGCCGGGCAAAATCACCTGGGTTTCGCCCTGCATATTGCTATAATCTCGCGCTTTTGCGGACCCATGGAGTAACTGTCGACACTTTTTGTATGGATTTCGTTGATTTTATTAAACAATTCGCTAGAAAGTACTATCCACGCGACCATCTCTATATCGCTGGTACTTTGAGTGTGCTATTCCTCTCCCTATTGATTCTCCCCGGCAGCGAGCAGGGGTCAATTGTCCCTAATCAAACCCAGATTCCAATTCCAATTAACTTCTTGGATACCGCTATTGAGAACAATATCACTGAGGCTGTCGATGCAGCGGCGGATTATGTGGTACCGGCAGGTGTGAATCCTGTTAGCGCCGACGACCCACTGTGGCGGAACGTCGAAGTGCGGAGCGGTGACAATCTCTCGGCGATTTTTACCAAGGTAGGTCTATCTGACCAGGATCTATTTCGGGTATTAAATAGTAGCGAAGAAGCCCGCGTGTTTAATCGACTCTATCCCGGTTATCAATTGGATTTCATGATTCCAAATGCAGGCGAACTGCAACAATTACGTGTGCTCAAATCGCCTCTCGAAGGCTATCTTTTTACGCGTAAGGAAGGCGGCTACGAGGTTGAATCAATATTAAAACATCCTCAAATTCGCCCGTCGTTCAAAGTAGGTGTTATCGAAGATAGTCTTTTTAGGGCAGGTCAGCGAGAACAGATTCCTACCGTCACAATAATGGAAATGGCGGATATCTTCTCGGGTGTAATCGATTTCATTCTAGATCCGAGAATCGGAGATGAATTTAGTATCCTCTATGAAGAAAAATATCTCGACGGTGAATTCATAGAAGATGGAGATATACTCGCTTCTCAATTTGTGAATCAGGGAAAACAATATATTGCCGTGCGTTACATCGATGCAACAGGAGAATTAGGCTACTACAACCCCGCTGGCGAAAGCATGCGCAAGGCGTTTCTACGAAACCCATTAGACGTATTCAGAATCAGTGATAATTTCAATCCGCGACGTCGCCACCCGATACTAAATACGATTCGTGCACATAAAGGCACCGACTACGCGGCACCAACCGGAACACCTATCCGAGTAACCGGCGATGGCACAGTTACGCGCGCATCGCGTTACGGTTCCTTTGGGAACTTGGTCATTGTTCAGCATGCCGGGGGTTTCGAAACAAAATACGCACACCTGTCCAGGTATGCACGTGGTCTCAGCCGCGGCAATCGGATCAGACAAGGTGATATCATCGGCTACGTAGGCACCACCGGTGGTGCGACTGGGCCACATCTACATTACGAATTCCTGGTTAACGGTGTGCATCAAAATCCGCGTACAATTCTTGATAAACTACCCAAAGCGGAATCGATAGATCCAACAGAGATGGACAGATTTAGAAGCCAGACCGCCGATTTACTACAACAATTTGCAGAACTGAATGACTCAAGGATATTGACCTTGAATCACCCTAGCGCAGACTGAACACGTCACCATGGCTGACTCCAATTACTTTATTGGGCTAATCTCCGGCACTAGCGTCGATGGGGTAGATTGCGCGCTAGTGCAATTCGATGGCAATCTGCCATCCCTGATTGCTACCCATTTCAGCGCAACAGATTCCTTACTCCGCAAGAAGATATTGCACCTATGTGAAGGCAAACAGATAGACCTGGGGCAATATGGTCAGATAGATGTGGAGATTGGACATGCGTTCGCTAACGCGGTAAATGAGCTATTGGAACAAGTTTCAATAGACACCGGCGCTATTAGAGCTATTGGCAGTCACGGCCAAACTGTCTATCACCAACCTACTGGAAAATTTCCATTCACATTGCAACTCGGCGACCCCAATACCATTGCCCAGCTGACAGGCATCACTACCATCGCAGATTTTCGAAGACGCGACATGGCAGCTGGCGGCGAAGGCGCTCCGCTTGCACCACTCTTACACAAAAATTGTTTTCATTCATCAACTGCCGATCGTGTAGTCATCAACATCGGTGGAATTTCAAACATCACTGTTTTGCCGAAAGACGGCCATTGCGTCGCCTTCGATACCGGGCCAGGAAATGTATTGATGGATTTCTGGATCGCTAAGAATCGGCAGCAGACATTCGACAACAACGGCGACTGGGCGAGAACTGGAAACACCAGCCAAGAGCTTCTGACAACACTGTTAGAAGAACCCTACTTCTCGTTACCTCATCCTAAAAGCACCGGCCGAGAACTATTTAATGCTGGTTGGCTGGAAAGCAAGCTGCAGCAATTTAACAACGACATCGCGGACGCTGACGTGCAGGCTACTCTACTGGAACTCACGGTGAATTCTATTGTAACGGCGGTCCAGCGAGTAGCCTCACCGACAGAAATATATATTTGCGGCGGCGGTGCACATAATGCGGTACTGATGGAAAGGCTGGAGCAGGGATTTGATGGCCGCAGCGTCGAAACAACTTCAGCTGTTGGCGTCGATCCTGATTGGGTAGAAGCGGTTGCGTTTGCGTGGATGGCAAAACAGACTCTCGAAGGTCAAGTGGTCGACACAACTGCTTTCACCGGAGCCGCTGAGGCGACAATACTCGGTGGAATCTATCAAGCGTAGAATCGTTGATGCTAGATTGAAAACGATGAACCGCATCCACAGGTTGCGGTTGCCATGGGATTATTAACAATAAATCGAGAACCCTCGAGGCCTTCGACATAGTCGATTTTTGCACCAAGCAGATATTGGTAACTGAGTGGATCCACCAGAAGGCTGGCGCCTTTATTCTCAATCACGGTGTCGTCTTCGCTGACTTCTTCATCGAATGAAAACCCGTATTGGAAACCAGAGCAGCCACCGCCAGTCACGAACACTCGCAGCTTCAGTTTATCGTTGCCTTCTTCCGAAATAAGGCTATGCACCTTCTGTGCCGCACTATCGGTGAGGGACATGATGACCGGGTCTTGTGATTGTACTACTGACATATGGCTTCTCAATTAAATCGGTACTGTCTAAACTGTCAGGCAGATCTAGCGTGAACTTGAATGCCTATTATCTCAATAACCTAGTAATTTAGTCAACTATTAGGTTTTCAGGAGGGAATTTTATCAAACGAGAGCTTCTTCTTATCGGCGCTCAACCTCTTGGGATCATTCTGATTCGAACTGATGTGCATAAGATTGCCATTGACTTCAGAACCCATGACCATCTCAATCAGATTATAATAGACATTACCCACCACAACCGCTTTAGCGGCTAATTCGAGGTGGATGGCAGAACGAACATCGCCTTGAACCAGGCCATTAATGATGGCAGAGGGTACGCACAGCTCACCTTCGACGGCACCGTTTTCGGCAACCCGGACTATCGC
This sequence comes from Pseudomonadota bacterium, assembly GCA_022563075.1. GTDB lineage: Bacteria > Pseudomonadota > Gammaproteobacteria > Pseudomonadales > Pseudohongiellaceae > UBA9145. The sequence continues at coordinate 10,980 of JADFOC010000013.1, read as the reverse complement.
CTCGGAATCGTCTTCAGCGTAAATGTTGCCTTTGACCTTGCCTTCAATAATAAGCTCACCGCTGAAGTGAATATCCCCAACTATTTCAGTTGTTCTAGACACCAATGTATGAGCTGGCCCCCTACCGACTTGGCTGTCTATTACCTTGTTAAACATTTTCCTACTCTCCTTGCACTACCCAACTGAAATTTTGACTGATGTTTTTTTCAACGGGTGCGGTTGCCACTGCAGCAATTTGTATTCTATCGGGTTCGAAACCAGCAGGAAGTACCAGCTCGCCCTCTATTGGTTGAAAATACTTAAAGCGTAACCTTATATCTAATTGCTCCTCGTCTTCTGAAATCTCACGAAGCGGTAGGATTACTTGCTTGTCGCCTTGCCTGCCGATAAGATTTACGTTGACATATCCAATAAGATAAGTGTCGCCATCAGCGTCTTGTTGACGCATCACAAGTTTGTAACGAAAACGATTCGCATCTCGCGTGGCGACAATACTGAATTGTCCGATAGTAAGGCCGGTATCTCCAATATCTTCAGCTACAGCCCGCCGATAAAAGACCACGTCCTGTTCCAATTGAGCAACTCTTGCTCTGAGTCCACTTATTGTAGATTGAACTTCTTCATTCGCTTGCTGATCCATGCGGCTGGATGTGCTGAGTATGGCTACCTGCCTGCGAAAATCTGAATTCTCCGTTTCTAAGCGAGCGAGCTCTCGAGCCAATACTGTCCTGTCTGCCTGTACCGTTTGCTGAGTTAACCGGGTTTCATAATAACCATATAAAAACCCACCAAAGGCGCTAATGGCCACGCCAAAAATCAATGCCGCCATATAAAACAACTGCCGCTTTGGTCGGTAGGGCACTACTATCATTTTTCGCTGTTTACTGCCCTTCACTACGTTCGGCATCTAGATCTCTCTAAATTTGTTATGTCCTGATCAGGGCAACAGGGCTATATTATTCAAGCCCGTCGTTTCATCCAGCCCAAACATGATGTTCATGTTCTGAATGGCTTGTCCGGAAGCCCCTTTAACCAGATTGTCTTCCGCGGAAATTACCACCACTGTATTCGTATGCGCCAAATAAGTCACTGAAATTTCACACCTATTCGACCCTTTTACGTCTCGAGTCGCAGGTACTTCGCCCTGTGGCAATACATCGACAAAGGGCTCATTAGCGTAGCGCTCTTCAAACATAGATTGCAGCTGTTCACTGCTAACATCGAGGCCGCTTTTTACCGGAGCATATAAAGTAGCCAGGAGGCCACGAATCATTGGTGTTAGATGTGGTATGAACGTGAGTTTCACTTCACTTTCAGTCAAATTATTCAGCCCCTGGCAGATTTCCGGATGATGCCGATGCCCGGTAACTGCATAGGCACGGATAGATTCAGTCGCTTCACACAGCAAATAGTCGGCAACGGCTTTGCGACCGGCTCCGCTAACGCCAGATTTAGCATCTGCTATTAATTGGCTGCACTCCACTAGATTATTTTCCAACAGCGGCAAGAACCCTAATTGGATGGCAGTGGGATAGCACCCAGGCACCGCAATGAGCTGAGCCTGCTTTATTTTCTCACGGTTCACTTCCGGGAGTCCGTACACCGCCTTGGCCACCAACGCGGGGCAGCTGTGTTCGCTGCCGTACCATTGCTCCCACAAGGAAACGTCTTTGATGCGGAAGTCCGCAGAAAGATCAATAATCCGCACACCCGCGTCGAATAATTTTGGTACCGACTTCATGGCCACTGCATGGGGAGTTGCATAAAACACCACATCGCACGCAGCCAACTGCTCACTGTCGGGGGCAGCAAAGGTCAATTCCAGATGACCACGGAGGTTGGGGAAGTGCCGGTGCACCGAGGTTCCCTGCAGCTCGCGGGAAGTCACCACAGAGATCTCCACATCCGTTCGGGTCGCGAGCAAGCGCAACAACTCCACGCCGGTGTAGCCAGTTGCCCCGATAATTCCTACTTTTATCAAAATGCGTTCCTGCAATTTAGAGGTTATTTCGGTGGGTTGAACCAGATCGATCCGCCCGCGGCTGAAATTAATACGTCCTACCTGATCTGGAATGCCGGACGGAGTATCTTACACACCGGCATCAAGATTGCAATACAATGAGCTATTTCATCGCGTAAAATCAACAGCTTAGGCACTCAGCGGGCAAGTCCCAAGACTTGACCGGGGAGCTGTGATAGCTTGTAATTGCTAACATCGGGAGAGCTATATGCTTTGGGTTAAAGCTTTTCATATCATCGCTGTCGTGTGCTGGTTCAGTGGCTTATTTTATCTGCCGCGTCTCTTCGTGTATCACACGATGAGCGATGATCAGATTAGCCAAGACAGGTTCGTACTGATGGAACGAAAGCTTTTCTGGGCTATTACCACGCCCTCTGCGATTACGGCGGTACTGCTGGGAACCTGGTTGCTGATCGCCAACGCCAGTTACTTTATGGCCTGGTGGTGGATGCAGGTTAAGTTAGCGCTGGTTGCACTGGTAATCGCATACCATATCTATTGCTGGTGGTTCATGCAAAAACTTCGTGAAGACCCGAACATTCGTACCCACCGCTTCTTTCGCGTCTTCAACGAATTACCGGTATTCCTGTTAGTGGGAATTGTGATTCTAATTGTGGTGAAACCAACACTCTAACCATGCCCACGCTATTGTTGAAATCTGTGTGAATGAACTCAAATAAGCCAATCGTTATGTGCTTCTCAGGATTGGATCCAACGGGGGGGGCTGGCATTCAGGCAGATATTGAAACCCTCTTCAGTACCGGCTGTCATTGCACTCCCATAATTACTGCTCTCACGGTTCAGAACACGCAGAATGTGATAAGTATGGTAGTGACAGAACCTGCTTTGTTAGTGCAACAAGCTCGGGCCGTGTTAGAAGACATGGCCGTGCAATGTTTTAAAATAGGATTGTTGGGATGTGTAGGCAGTGTGGAGGTTTTGCATACTCTACTAAATGACTACTCTGATATCCCGGTTGTACTCGACCCCATTGCATTTGCCGGTGGCGGTTATGAATTTGGTGGCGAAGAAGTTTTGAAGGCCATGCGCGATCTATTGATACCTCTGAGCACTGTGCTCACTCCTAATGCAGATGAAATAAGAAAACTCGCTCCATCCGCCGATACACTCGACGCCTGCGCTAGCGAATTGCTGGACAGTGGTTGCCAACACATATTGCTTACCGGCACTCACGTACAGACGCCAGGGGTAATTAATAAACTCTTTTCAGCGCATAAAGACGTCACCCTCTTCAATTGGCCAAGACTCGAATTCACGTATCATGGATCAGGCTGCACACTAGCGGCAGCTATCTCCGGTTACCTGGCACACAAATTAAGTTTGCATGATGCTATCCAGCAGGCCCAAAGATTTACCTGGGAAGCATTAAGTCATGGATCAAGAGTGGGGCTTGGTCAACACCTACCAAATCGAAGTTTTTGGAACAAACAGAAATTTTAGCCACCAGTTGGAAATACTATGAAGTATTCCGGCATTTATGCGATAACCGATGACGAATTGCTACCTGAGCAGCAACTGTTTTCAGCTGTTGCAGATGCGCTCGGTGCTGGTATTACACTATTACAGTATCGCAGCAAGTCCGACCTGGTTGACTACAAATTTGCCTGCGCAACGAAATTACTGGATCTCTGTAATCAACATGGGGTTCCACTCATCATCAACGATGATGTTAATCTCTGCCAAGCTGTGGGAGCTGCGGGGGTCCATTTAGGTCATCTGGACGAGGGCATCGCGAGTGCCAGACGCGATCTCGGACCCACCGCTATCATCGGCATTACTTGTCACGCATCAGTTGATGAGGCCTTGGCTGCCGAAAACTCGGGCGCGGATTATGTTGCATTCGGTCGCTTTTTCTCGTCTGCTACCAAACCGGAAGCACCGAAGGCTAACTTAGAGATCCTGACGCTCGCTCGTGGGCTCTTGTCGATTCCAATAGTTGCTATTGGTGGTATCAATGCGGAAAATGGTGCTTCAGTCATAAAGGCCGGAGCGGATATGCTAGCCGTGATAAACGACATATTTGGCAGTGATAATGTCGCCCAGAGAACTGAGGAGCTGGTCAAGCTGTGGAGCTAGCAATTTCGTTTTGGCCAAATGAAAGGATTTTTTTTGATGAACAATGAAAACTCCAGGAATCTGTATGACCTGGCACTTCAATACATACCCGGCGGTGTGAATTCACCGGTTCGAGCATTCAAAGGGGTTGGCGGCAACCCACTATTCTTTAAGGCAGGTGAAGGTGCCTATCTAATCGACGTCGACGACAACCGCTATGTTGACTATGTGGGCGCATGGGGCCCTCTTATTTTAGGTCATCGCCATGAGCGAGTAGTTCTCGCACTGCGGGAACAACTCGAACAGGGAATAGCTTACGGAGCATCCACCGAAGCCGAAGTAACCATCGCCAAAAAAATATGTGAATTAATGCCCTCCATCGAGCGAGTGCGACTGGTAACTTCCGGAACAGAGGCCACCATGAGTGCGATTCGATTAGCGCGCGGCTACACGAAACGCGACAAGATCGTAAAATTTGAAGGCTGTTACCATGGTCATGTCGATAGTTTACTGGTTAAAGCAGGTTCGGGTTCCCTGACATTAGGTGAACCTGACTCCCTCGGCGTGCCGAAGGCATTTACTGATCTTACTTATATTCTTCCCTACAATGACGTTGCTGCGCTGGAGAGTTTTTTCTCCGGGCAGGGTGAGGAAATAGCGTGTGTCATCGTGGAACCTGTCGCTGGCAATATGAATTGTGTGCCACCTGTTCCCGGATTCCTGGAGACGCTTCGTGAATTGTGTAGCAGACACGGTACGCTGCTGATATTTGATGAAGTGATGACTGGTTTTCGGGTAGCACTTGGCGGCGCGCAGTCTGTCTATGCAATAAGCCCTGATCTAACTACTCTTGGCAAAGTTATCGGCGGTGGTTTGCCAGTTGGTGCTTTTGGCGGCAGCAAAGAAATCATGGACCTGATCGCTCCAGACGGCGCCGTCTATCAGGCCGGCACCCTCTCAGGCAGCCCTCTGGCGGTGGCGGCAGGATTGGCAATGCTGGAGGTAATTTCAGAACCAGGCTTTTATACTAAGCTGGAATCCAAAGCTAAATTGTTACTGGATGGTTTGGAACAGCGTGCAAGAACTGCCGGTGTTCCCTTTTCAACAAATCAAGTTGGCGCGATGTTTGGGTGCTTCTTCAGTGTAGAGGAAAAAGTCACACACTTTTCACAAGTCATGCAGTGTAACCTGGATCATTTTCAGCGTTACTTCCATTCGATGTTAAACAGTGGCGTCTACTTAGCGCCATCAGCCTATGAGGCTGGTTTCATTTCTGCAGCCCATGGTGATGAAGAAATTCAAAAAACACTGAATGCCGCCGAAAAAGCATTTAGTACAATAAATAAGTAGCTTATCCGTTGTGTTAAGCCAGCTGACAGGAAAACCTGCAATGACAAAGTACGATGTATACGGTGTCGGTAATGCGCTAGTCGACAAAGAATTTGAAGTCGATGATAGCTTTTTCGAAGAGCATAATATCGTGAAAGGACTGATGACACTCGTCGCTCACGAACAACAGAAATACCTATTGGATATTCTGACTACTAACTATGGTGTTAAAACGCAAGCCGGCGGCGGCTCTGCAGCTAATACTCTGTATGCGCTGAGCCAGTTTGGTGGGAAAGCATACCTATCTTGCAAAGTGGCCAATGACGACACCGGTGATTTCTATCTCGAACAACTTGGAGATCGACACATTGATACCAATATCACCAGCCAAAGAGTCGAAGGTACTACCGGTTGCTGCCTGGTCATGATCAGTCCCGATGCCGATCGCACTATGCACACCTATCTCGGTGTTGCTGAAAACATTTCAAGGGATGAAATAGATTTTGCTGCCGTGAAAGAGTCTACATACATCTATATCGAGGGTTACCTGGTCACCTCACCTGGCGCCAAGTCAGCTGTTACTGAATTAAAACAGTTTGCGGAACAGAATCAGGTGATGACGGCAATGACCTTTTCCGACCCTGCGATGCTCGAGTACTTTAAGGACGATATCAATGACGTACTCGGTGAGGGCGTCGATATGTTGTTTTGCAATGAGCAGGAAGCATTACTATGGACCGGTACTTCAAATATCGAGGACGCCAGTGAAATCATGAAGACCAAAGCCCGCCAATTTGCAATCACTCGCGGTGCCCAAGGCGCCTTGTTGTTTGATGGACGCGATTACATCTCGATCGAAGCTCACCACATTACTGCAGTCAATACTAATGGCGCCGGGGACATGTTTGCAGGTGCTTTTCTCTATGGCATTACTTCTGGAAGAGATTTTACTACGGCAGGAAAACTAGCGAGCCTGGCATCCGCAACCGTGGTTGCCAATTTTGGTCCAAGACTACCGGCAGACATGCATCAGGAAATTGCGCAGAAGATACTCGGCTAGGGAACCTCTACTACACATGCAGGCCATCGACAAATTTCTTCACACCATCGAACCAGGACGATTTCCTGGGTGACTGCCTCTTGCCTTCGACTTCCTGGATTTTTTGAAACTCCCCCATGATTTCCTTTTGACGCTTGGTAAGATGAACTGGGGTTTCGACAATTACGCGGCATAATAAATCACCACTACTACCGCCACGCAAGGAAGCTACCCCCTTATTGCGTAAGCGGAACAACTTGCCAGTTTGTGTTTCCGCTGGAATCTTTAATTTGACACGTCCGTCCAGAGTAGGCACTTCCAATTCTCCACCCAAGGCCGCATCGACAAAACTGATGGGCATCTCACAATGCAGATCTCGGCCATCACGCTGAAATATGTGATGCCGTCGCACCGCCATCTCCACATACAGGTCGCCTGACGGCCCACCGTGTACGCCTGCCTGACCTTCACCAGTCAGGCGGATTCGGTCTCCGGTGTCGACACCAGCCGGAACCTTGACCGACAGTGTCTTGGTTTCATCGGTCGCACCGCGACCGTGGCAGGCACGGCAGGGATGCTTGATTTGCTTGCCAGACCCCTGACAGCGGGGACAGGTTTGCTGCACGGAAAAGAAACCCTGTTGCATCCGAACCTGACCATGACCACCACAGGTGCTGCACTCAACCGCCTTGGTTCCTTCCCTGGCACCGCTGCCGTTACAGGAGGCACAGCTTACTGTGGTGGGAATTCGAATCTTTACCGAGGTCCCCTGAACTGCCTCTTCCAGACTGAGTTCGAGGTTATAACGCAGGTCGGCTCCTTTGCGCACATGACTACGATTGCTGCGTCCACCACCGAAAATGTCGCCAAAGACATCACCGAATATGTCGCTAAAATCGGCCGTACCAGCACTGGTTTGTCCCTCTACTCCGGCATGACCAAATTGATCGTAGCGCGCCCGCTTCTGCTTGTCAGACAATACTTCAAAGGCTTCGTTAGCTTCCTTGAATTTCTCTTCGGCCTCGTCGTTATCCGGATTACGATCTGGATGATGCTTCATGGCGGTGCGTCGGTAAGCTTTTTTGATATCAGCTGCCGATGTATCTCGCGAAACATTCAGAATTTCATAGTAATCTCGTTTCGACATTAATCCGTTGCTCTTCGATACTGTCTAGTTAGGCCACTGGCTTGACCACCAGTAAAAACACAAAAAAACCAAGTCATGGAAATGACTCAGTTTTTGTGCCAGTGATCGCTTGTTAAGAGTCACCCAGTCGTTAGTTTGGCGATTCCAATCGTTTACTTGTCTTCTTCCTCAACTTCTTCCTTAACTTCTTCCTTAACTTCTTCGAACTCAGCATCGACGACGTCATCATCCGCCGAACCAGCGGCTGCTTCGGCGCCACCTTCGGTTGCATTGGCTTGCGCCTCCTGTTCAGCGTACAGCTTTTGCGCCAATCCAGTTGAGGCATCGGTCAGGTCTTTGGTCTTGGCTTCAATCTCAGCCAGATCATCACCTTTTATTGCTTCTTCCAATGCGGTTACTGCACTATTGATAGCGTCCTTCTCTTCATCAGTTGCCTTGTCGCCTGCTTCTTCCAATGTTTTCCTGGTGGCATGAATCAAACCATCCCCCGCGTTCCTGGCCGTGATAAGTTCTTCGAACTTCTTGTCGTCGGCAGAATGTGCTTCCGCATCTTTGATCATTTGGTCAATTTCTTCATCTGACAAACCGCTGGACGCCTTGATGATGATGGATTGTTTCTTGCCCGTAGCCTTGTCCTTGGCCGATACATTCAATATGCCATTGGCATCCAGATCGAAGGCTACTTCGATCTGTGGCATGCCTCGTGGCGATGGGGGTATATCACTCAGGTCGAATCGACCCAGGGATTTATTTTCAGTTGCTTGTTTCCTTTCGCCCTGAACTATGTGAATAGTAACCGCAGTCTGGTTGTCATCTGCGGTGGAAAACACCTGTGTTTTGCGGGTAGGAATCGTCGTGTTCTTTTCAATCAGGGTGCTGGCAACTCCACCTAAAGTTTCGATGCCTAATGACAGTGGCGTTACATCTAACAATAAAACATCATTGACTTCACCGGACAACACGGCGGCTTGAATGGCGGCACCAACGGCAACCGCTTCATCCGCATTCACATCGTGACGTGCTTCCTGACCGAAAAAGTCGGCGACTTTCTTTTGCACCAGAGGCATCCGCGTTTGACCGCCCACTAGAATCACATCGTCGATTTTTGATGCGTCCAGATCGGCATCGGCTAAGGCAGTCTTCACCGGCCCCAAGGTTCTTTCTACCAGCTCTTCAACCAGGGATTCGAATTTTGCTCGGGTGAGTTTTTGCACCAAATGCTTAGGACCGCTTGCATCGGCGGTAATATAGGGCAAGTTAACTTCAGTCTGCTGGGCAGAAGACAACTCGATCTTGGCTTTTTCCGCCGCTTCCTTCAGACGCTGTAGCGCCATCGGATCATTGTGCAGATCCATGCCCGACTCTTTCTTAAATTCCTCCGCCAGATAGTCGATGAGACGCAAGTCAAAATCTTCGCCACCGAGGAAGGTATCGCCATTAGTGGAGAGAACCTCGAAGGTATGCTCACCATCTGTTTCAGCGATTTCAATAATGGATATGTCAAACGTACCCCCACCCAGGTCATACACAGCAATGGTGGTATCACCCGTCTTCTTGTCCATGCCATAGGCCAGCGCCGCCGCCGTGGGTTCGTTGATAATCCGTTTAACATCCAAACCTGCAATCTTGCCGGCATCCTTGGTTGCCTGTCGCTGTGAATCATTAAAATAGGCCGGTACCGTGACCACGGCTTCGGTGATGGTTTCGCCCAGGTAGTCTTCCGCAGTTTTCTTCATTTTCATCAGAATTTGAGCCGAAATCTGTGGCGGTGACATCTTCTCTCCATTGACCTCTACCCAGGCGTCACCGTTGTCGGCGGCAACAATCTTATAGGGCACCATCTTGATGTCTTTCTGCACGACATCATCTTTGAATTTTCGACCAATGAGCCGTTTAATTGCGAACAAGGTATTAATCGGGTTAGTCACCGCCTGCCGCTTGGCCGGTTGGCCCACCAATGTCTCACCCTCATTGCTGTAGGCAACGATGGATGGAGTGGTACGGTCTCCTTCCGCATTTTCAATGACCTTAGGCTTGCCACCGTCCATCACTGCGACGCAGGAGTTAGTGGTTCCCAGGTCAATACCAATAATCTTACCCATTCTTAAAATCTCCGATCGTTAGCTGATCTATCTAAGTCTCCAATATTGGCCCGATCCTGCGTAATTCAAGGATTAAACCGACAATTCCTCCAATAATTCTGTGCTTATTTGGGCCTACTCAATCCATTTCCTCAACTCGGGATAATTCAAGCCTCTTCATCGATTCCAGGCGAGGATCCCTTGGCTACCGTCACCATAGCCGGTCTGATTACACGACCATGCAGCGTGTAACCCTTTTGCATTACTGCAAGTACCGTATTTGGCTCGACTTCAGGATTGTCCTGCATCGACATCGCCTGGTGTAGCTGTGGATCGAAGGGTTCGCCCATCGGGTCCACCACTTCGATCTGAAACTTGCTGAAACAGTCTGTGAGGCTCTTCAGAGTGAGATCTACACCTTCATAGATCGCTTCGGCCACCTTGTCCTCTGGATTGCTTGCCACCACCAGTGACCGTTCCAGGTTATCCATTACCACCAACAACTCGCGGGTTAGCCTCTCCTGGCCATATTTGTGCGCTTTTTCTATGTCCTGCTCGGTACGGCGCCTCAGATTTTGCATTTCCGCCTGTACCCGTAGCAGATCTTCCTTCGCCTGCAGTGCCGCCGCCTCTGCATCTTTGAGTTTTTCCAGCGTCAGCTCGAGGCTGACCTCATCTAATTCAGCTTCCACATCCTGTGGCTCTTCAGATTCTGCAGCACTTTCGGCAGGGTCCGTTGCCTGGATCTCGGCGGCCACTTCTGGTTTGTTGGTTTTGTCTTTACGAGTCTGCTTACGCATGCCTTCCCCTGGGATTAGGTCATTTTTAGTCGCCATTGGTGACCATACTGGCGGTTCGGCCAGCGGCATCAAGATGAGCTGGATAATCTCGCCTATATGGGGTCTAGAGCCTCGCTTTCAAGCAAGTACAGCTAAAACACGTGTTTTTTTGGTGACGGGTGAAAACCCAAGACACCTGGGCGCTTATCGGTAAAGATGGTGCATTTATCGAGTTTGATCCAATATACTTCGTTGCCATGTTGCACCAACTTTCAATCAAGAACTACGCCACCGTCGACACCCTGGAGATTGAATTCAAACCCGGCATGTCGGTGATCACCGGCGAAACCGGTGCGGGAAAATCCATCATCATGGGCGCGCTCGGCCTCACCCTGGGCGACCGGGCTGACAAGACCATCGTTCGCAGCGGCGCCAGCAAAGCCGATATCTGCGCGGAATTCGACACGACTCACATTGCCGCGGCTACGCAGTGGCTCAGCGAGAATGAC
>JADFOC010000326.1 GCA_022563075.1 Pseudomonadota bacterium | reverse complement strand
CTTAAAAAAGCTGTGAAGTATTTCCCGAACTACTCGACGGCATTTACAATTCTTGGCGAAACATACCTGGCCGCACAGCAATATGAGGATTCAGCAAATGCCTTTGAAAAGTCGTTAGCTATTAATCCTTATAATGATATGGTTTATAGTGCGCTTATTGGCGAATACGAAGCACAAGGTCGGGTCGCGGAAGCTGAGGCTGTACAAGGGCGGTTGAGAATCCTTAACGGTGATACTTCCGGCGAGATAGTTAATTGACCGGGAACCGGGAGCATTGGCTTGGCATCACTAATGTATGGCCCTATATTTGTAATGTGCACTAATATTTTAGTGTCATTCTGAAGGAGCAAGGCGACTGAAGAATCTTGTGGGTGGGGTGGTATCCAGTATTCACAGGATCATTCGCTGGCTCTCAGGATGACAACGGCTCCAGTTGTTCGAGTCTGTTTAAGCTATTTCAGCACGCAACGAAATTTGCGGCCAGGGACGATGGCGGGGCAGCCGCAGGCCTGAATTCAGGAGATGTTGCTCAGGCAGCCCCAGAGCTTGCCCAGTGGATTGGACTTGGGCCTTTTCCGATGGAGTGGGGCAGGAAATAAGTAGGATTAGACGCGAGTGTGCTCAATTGGACCGAGCATTTCGAAAGAGAGACCTTTTGCCCTGCCTATAAGCGTACGGAAACAGGTTCTTTTTTGTGTTGCCCCCGCGAATGCCATGGGCGCTGGCCGCGATGATTGAAAATGTCCTGTACCGAAGGGAAATTGCACTGAACACCGAGTGCGCCAATACGAATCTGGCAGGACCACAAAGGGAACAGATTTTATTTGGGAGCGATTGCTGCCAAATAAATAAATCTATCCCCTCGCTTTTCTTTTTACTTAGATTCCCTGTCTTACAAAGGCTGCCTAATAAGCCCAGATTACATAAGTTATGAGTACTTGACCATTTGCTAAATTACGCTCGAAGAGTATGTTCCTGCCTTGTGCATCCTGCCTGATTGCCTGGCCCCATGCCGAAGGATTATCGGGGGTTATAGCATCGGCAACGCCTGCCTTGTTGGGGTTTTTGCCCTTGTTACCTTTGTCCTTACTCGATTCGTCATCGTCATCCGTTGTCGCATTTGTCGGATTTAGATGTGAGTAAATCTTGCGCATCTCGTCGTAATCATGTTTGTTGGGGTAGCGATTGTCTGGTTGGGGGTCGCCTGGATCTAAAGCAGTGCCATCGGGATCGTTTGTATAATCCATGCAAGAGCCCAAGTTTGCAGTATTAAAGGTTGTATCTTGATGATCCAGACCAAAGGTGTGACCCACTTCCTGACACATCACATAATCTCTCAGAGCGTCATCGCCATCGTCAAAGAAAAAGTCATTTACCTTCACCACTGCCTGTACTATATGATTACTTCTACCCCTTGTTGCCCAGATAGACGCTACGCCCAACCAGCCATTATCTCCATAGTTATCATTGCAAACCTCAATACGATCTCGGACAGGGTCACAGTTCGAACTTTGGCCGTCATCAACTTCATTCTTCAGTACTGGCACGGTATTTCCATCTGGATCTACCAGTGTTGCCTCGTTCCATCTATGCGATGCTTCATCGAGACTAAACCACCATAAATCACGAGTTAAATCACCAGTTAAATTGTCTCCCAGTTTGAGCGGGTTTATTCCTGATTCCTCGCTAGATATATTCCAGTGATACTTTCCCCATGAATTATCAGCACTTACCGGCGCTGAAAACAGACCAACAAGTAATAAGGGAGCAACCGCCACGAGTAGATTAATCTTTTTCATATCTTTCCCTCCTGTTAATTTACCAATCCATGGTATTTACAGCATGGAGTCAAATGTCGTATCTGATCAGATACTAATATTAGTTAAGCACAGTATGATGAGCTTATCCAATACAATTGTCGGCTGCAGAGGGCATCGCCATTAAAGCGATCGAGGGCGATGAAATGACGCGCGCAACGTACGGGCTGGTGGCTCGTGTGTGCCCGCGGGCCATGGGTCAGGGAGTATGGAGCGCGGGGTTTTGCCCTTGCATAAGGCCGCGCTATGAAGTTCATAGTGATGGGTATACACGAGCAAAGGGATCAGAGTAATTTGATCGGTACAACTGGCAGGCTATGTGAGTCTGATGGTGAACATCATTACTGTCCAAACACTGGCGGCAGCTCTCATGATCCCGCTGTGGATAGCAATAGGCGAACGTTTTCTTTAAAGGCCCAACAACACGATTCCACTCCCGAGCAACAAGATAATGCCTAGCCGCAACCATGAGAATGACTCCTTAATGATAAAGATTGAGATCAACATGGCAAACAGAACACTGGTTTCTCTCAGGGTGGCTACCAGCGCGATGCGTTCCTGACTGAATGCCCAGACGATGATCCAATAGCCAACTGCCGACAAGATCGCCACTGCCAGCCCTGACTTCCATACAACTTTGATGGTGCTCACCAACACCGTTCTCGGGCGACGCCAGTAAGCCACCAAAGGTACCATGCAGCCATCGACGAAAAACATCCATGCCACGAAGCTGTGACTGTTCCCCGAGAGTCTGGCGCCGGTGCCATCCACCAGAGAATATGCAGTGATGCTGAGTCCGGTCAGTAGTGAATAGATCAGGGCAGGCCGGGAAAGCCGTAGCATACCCGCGCGGCGTTCCAACATCAGTCCAAAGATTCCGCTGACGATCAGTAACATGCCCAGCAGTTCGTTGCTGGTCATGGATTCCTGCAACAGTAAATAGGCGAGCACCGCAGTGAGCAGTGGCGCCGAACCGCGCGAGAGGGGGTACACCTGGGCGAAATCGCCAAAGCCGTAGGCCTTAACCAAGAGCAACATGTAAAGCGTGTGAATGCAGGCCGACATGCCGAGCAAGGGCCAGCTCTCTCTTGCCGGCAGCGGCAAGATGAATAACAGCGGTAAGACCAGTACCGAGGTGGTAGCAGTAGTCACCGCCATGATCACCAGGCGATCGCCGCTGACTTTGATTAAGGCATTCCAGACGGCATGCAGCAGGGCCGCAAACAGAACGGCGGAAAAAATTAGCGGCGACATTGATTATCCTACATCGGGATAACTTTGCCATGAGGCAAGGCTACTCCATTATAGGACAGTAAGAGGGCGATTGAACAATGGCACGCTGGCCTGGTTCACCTTTACGGTTTGCAGACTAAGCCGTGCCAGGTATCATTCTACTGCTTCGATGATTGGTTGGTCATCAACACTGGCTTCCTGATCATCATCTGTTGTCTCAAACTTGGCACGGTCCTCAGCATTTGCGCCTTCGTTGCATTCACCTCGAATCGTGATTTTTCCGCGTTCCTGAGTTCGCTCGAGTTCCACATAGCCTTCACGACAAAAGCCATTTTCTGCCATAAGTGCGTCTATTTGTTCATCTATAAAGGCGCCCCGGTTGCCAACTCCAGTTGATCCACCACCGGCACCAGGGAATCCACGGCCCCCGGATCGACCGGCACCACCGCCTCCAGGAAATCCGCCACCACCAGATCGACCGACACCACCGCCGGGGAATCCACCGCGGCCGCCTCCGGCGCCTGCAGACCCCCGTCTGGAACCGCTTGGTGGAGTGAACACCAGTTCGACTTCAAAGAGTTTGGAACCGTCATCGGTGATCTCGGGTTTGAATACAGTGGTAGGTGGTGGGCGTTGTCCCGGTGGTGAATTGGAACTGCAGCTAAGCAGGAACAGGCACAAGAAGATGATTAGAAGAGCACGCATAGTCAGTGGCACACCTGTGGTATTGCGTAGTAATTAAGGGAAGTAATAGTTCTGGGGTCACAGTTAACCCCAGGTGTCAGGCGCAAACGGTTTAATTGTTGTACGCGGGGAGAGCACAAATCCTTCGCCCAGCCAGGCGGGAGAATAGATTCGCCGCATTGAAAG
>JADFOC010000325.1 GCA_022563075.1 Pseudomonadota bacterium | reverse complement strand
TTTATGCCCTGGCATTGCTGCTGGGTATTTTTATCACCATCCCGGTGGGCGGTGCGGACATGCCCGTCATCATTTCCCTGTTTAACGCCCTGACCGGTTTGGCCGTGGGCTTCGAAGGATATGTGCTGGGCAATGCCGCCATGATCATCGCCGGCATCGTGGTTGGTTCAGCCGGCAGTTTACTCACCCAGATGATGGCGGTTGCCATGAACCGCTCGGTTTTCAATGTTTTCTTCGCCGGTGTCGGCACCAATATCAGCGCGACAGGCGGCGATGATTCTCTGGGTGAAATGAAGGAAATTCAGGCACAGGATGCTGGCATCATGATGGCATTTGCCTCGCAGGTGGTCATTATCCCCGGCTACGGCATGGCAGTAGCCCAGGCTCAGCACAAGATATGGGAGCTGACACAATTACTGAATGAAAAAAACGTCGTAGTTAAGTTCGCCATACACCCGGTAGCTGGACGTATGCCTGGCCACATGAATGTATTGTTGGCGGAGGCCGGTATTCCCTACGACATGATCTATGACATGGACGATATTAATGCAAATTTCAAAAATACCACGGTGGCGTTAATAATCGGTGCCAACGATGTGGTCAATCCTTCCGCCAAAAACGATAGCAGCAGCCCGCTTTATGGTATGCCGATTCTCGATGCAATAGATTCGGACAACGTCATTGTTATCAAGCGAGGCCGTGGTGCTGGTTTTTCCGGGGTAGAAAATCCACTGTTCTTCGCCGACAATACCAAGATGTTGTTTGGTGACGGCCAGAAAGCAGTCAGTGAACTGATTCAAGCCATTAAAGAGCTTTAACTCAACCCACTTGACAGAACCTGACCCACAAGATTATCCGCGCGCTGGCTTGTTGCGACGTTTCGCGGCACTGCTGTACGATGCTTTTCTGGTGGCGGCTATCTGGATGTTTTTGGGTTTTATGCTGCAGCTAATCTTCGGACCCGACACCAGTCAATTAGTCGATGGCAGGGTTCAGACCGACCCCCTATTAGACAGCATCCTGTTTTCTCTGATGCTGGTCAGCTGCGCCGGTTTCTATATCTGGTTCTGGACTCACAGCGGTCAAACTCTCGGCATGCTTGCCTGGCGCCTAAAAGTAGTCACACTCGATGGCGGTCTGATAAACCCGATCCAGGGAGTCATTCGCTTTGCCACGGCTTGGCCGGCGTTTTTCATGTTTGGCTTGGGATACTTGTGGTTGTATATCGATCCACAAGGGGATGCGGTGCATGACAAGCTTTCCAGCACAAAAGTGGTGGTGTTGCATAAATCTCACTGACCTGATTGAAATCAGTCTGCATCGTGGGTGTCAGGATTCATGCCTTGGCGAATCTTCTCCATCCGTTCAACATGAGTGAAGTAAGCCTTCGCACCGACCACTGAGCATCCGGCAATAATTGCAACAATTGGAATTAGATATTTCAGTGTTTCAGCAGATAGTAATGTGTTCATCCATTCCATAAATTTTCGCCTGGTTGATTGTCATGGCAAACAAGTTATTACTCGCATAATCATGCTACTGAGTTTAGCCATAAATGGAAGCTGGGCCAATTAGCTTGCGTGTCGACATGGCCCAGAGCAGACCCTGAAAAATACACCCACTTAAGCAAAAATCGCTCTGCACTTGAGCCAGATCACCTGACTCCTCGCATAAAATACAGACCCAGTCCTGCGCATAGCAGGATCGGCGTCAGTACCGCCAACAGTGGGCTGAAGCCATAAAGCAAACTGGCAGGCTCCATCATCCTCTGCAAGATAGTAAATCCGAGGCCCATGCCCAGGGAAATGAATACACGAAATCCCATGGTGGCTTCTCTGAGCGGACCGAAGACGAAGGAGATGGCCAGGATTACCAACACTAGCGTGGCTATGGGCTGCAGCAGTTTCTTCCAGAAGGCAAGAAAATAAGTCCCGGCATCCAAGCCTTCCGATTCGAAAAAACGCGCAAATCGATACAGACCCGAGATCGATTGCCGATCTGGTTCTACTAACAACACGCTCAGTAATTCCGGAGAGAGCTCTACCTGCCAGTCCACTTGTAGATACTGTTGGGTGGATATTGCTCCGGTAGACAGGATGCTTTCCCGCACATTGTTCAGCTGCCAATAACTCCCCTCATCTTGCTCAATATAAATTGCCGACTCGGCGAAACTACTGGTGACCATGTGTCTATTTTCATCCACCTGATACCGGGTTACTCCATACAGTAGTTTTCCGCCAGGGGCGATCGCGTTGATATGAATAAAATCATTGCCAACTTTGCGCCAGGTGCCTCGCTCAGAATTAATAGTGGCGCTACCACTCTGCTGGATGGCTTTATTACTTTGCGCCAATTGTTCCAATGGCGGCGAGATATACTCACCCAAGAGCAAACTGAGCAGCATGATAGCGAGGGTGGGTTTCAGTACCGCCCACACGATGCGCCACACCGTTACCCCCGCCGCCTGCATCACCACCAATTCATTGTTGGAGGCCAGCATGCCGAGTCCAAATAATGCCCCACCCAGAGCAATGAATGGCAGCAGTTCATAAATACTAGTGGGCGTGGTCAGCGCAATGAAACTTAGCGAATTGAGCATCGAGTAATTTTCGTCGGTATCCCCCAATTCTTCCGCCAGCGTAAACACCAGTTCAATCGAGGTTATCAGTGCCACAACCACTAACATCGACAGCAGTACCGCATTGCGAATATGGCGGTCCAATATTTTCATGTCGCGGTACCGAGCGCAAAATACTTGCCGATGTCAGGATAACGGTATATCCCCCAGCCAATACCGATGAATACAATGTGTACCCACCACAGCCCGATTATCGGGGTCAGCTCGCCATCGGCAAGCATGTCTTTAGAAAACTGCAGCAATACAAAATAGGTGGCAAATAGCAGTGCGGCGGGGACTAACTTACTATATCGACCCTGACTCGGGTCGACCTTGCTCAGCGGTACAGCAATCAGCGTAATGATCGGTATCATTAAGAGTGTCGATATTCGCCACTGCAATTCGGCTTGATGTTCCGGCACATCTGAGCCGATTAATTCGCTGGTTGCAAGTGTTTGTTCTTCGAGGATTGGATCAAAATTAGTGGGCTCCGGCAACAGTATCGACTGTACCTCAAACTGCCCGATGCGATAATCAGCCGCGCCAGGTATCCCATCATATTCCAAGACGTTTTCCAGGCGCATGAACCTGGCGCCTGTCTCCTCATCTATTTCAGGACGCACAGTATCGGCTAAAATAATGCGAAGACTTCCCTGAGCCGCATCTGCAGATTGATCGCTAATCGCGATGAAAACATTTTCCAGAAGACGACCCGCTGCAGCGCCAGTAACTATGCGCTCTGCATAAGTGACCCTGTTACCATCACCAAAGGACTGAAATTGCCCGGCTACGATCAAGTCAATTTCAGTGAGCTGATCCTGATTTTGTTTTAATTGTTCCGTATTTCGTACACCCCATGGCGCCAATTGCATACTCAACAACGCAACCACGAGCAATACTACACTCGAGCTGCCGAGCGTATAGACCAACAGGCGCAGTTGGCTGAATCCGGACCCCATGAGAATCACCATCTCATTCTCGGCGTACATGCGACCATAGGCCAGCAAGATGCCCAGAAACAGCGCTAGGGGGAGAATAACCAGTAGAAAATCAGGCAGACGATAGAGTATCAGCAACAGCAGTACATCGGAGGCCAGCTCCCCCGCCACCGCCTGAGCCAGGTATTGAATGAAACGACTAGTGAGTGCCACCACCAGCAAAATCAGCGTGACGGCAACCATCACCTGTAGTATTTGCTTGCTGAGATAACGAAATATGATCAAACCGGCACAGTATCCCCACTCGATACCTGGCAGTTTACTCGAAGAAGGGGCAGGAAGTCAGCAAGTCAAGTTTAAGCGACTTGGATTTC
>JADFOC010000324.1 GCA_022563075.1 Pseudomonadota bacterium | reverse complement strand
AAGCTGCCACAACTTGCCCGGTGTCACCGGAATGTCCACATGGCGGACCCCATAATCCACTAGCGCATTGACTACCGCATTGACGATGGCAGGCGGCGCACCGATCGCTCCCGCCTCACCTGCACCCTTGATGCCGGGCGGATTAGTGGTGCAGGGAACTTCGTTGCGCTGGAAGCGAATAAATGGCAGATGCTCAGCCCGTGGCATGGTGTAGTCCATGAAGGTGGCGGACAATAATTGCCCCGACTCCGATTCATAGGCGCAGTACTCCAGCAGTGCCTGACCCAGACCCTGGGCAATACCGCCATGCACCTGGCCCTCAAGCAGCACCGGGTTTATCGCCTTACCGAAATCATCGACCACGGTGTAGTCGAGCACCTCGATAGCACCGGTGTCGACATCGATCTCAAGCTCGCAGACATGGGTGCCGTTTGGATAGGTGGAGGTAGTCGGAGCAAAGGTTTCGCTCTCGTCAAAACTCGCTGCGCCATCGGCAGGTGCCGCCGCCAGAGCTACTTCCTTAAAGCTCAGGGTACGATCGGTTCCGGTGATGCGGAACTCGCCCGCATGGAAATCGATATCCACCACTGCAGTCTCCAACATCTCGGCCGCTTTCTGCTTCGCTTTCTCCACCAGCTTCTGTGCGGCTGCGCTTATCGCCGAACCACCCACCGGTACCGAGCGTGAACCCATGGTGCCGCCGCCGGTGGCAATCAGATCAGAGTCGCCTTGCACAATGGTTATCTCCTCGAATGCAACACCGAGGTTTTCACAAAGAATTTGGCGAAACGCCGTTTCATGCCCTTGTCCGTTTGACTGGGTGCCGATATAGAGTGTCACATGGCCATCACCCGCCACCTCGAGCCGTGCCTGTTCTGGTGCTCCACCTGAACATTGTTCGATGTAACTGGCAACGCCAATGCCGCGCAGTTTGCCGCCTGTGCCCGTCGCCTTGCGTCGCGCCTCGAACTCGTCCCAGCGGGAGAGCTGCAGCGCGTCGTCCAGATTTTGCTCGAAATTACCGGAGTCGTAATTTGCTCCCAGGGCAGTCGCATAGGGCATGGCCTCTGGCTGGATAAAGTTACGCCGCCGAATTTCGATCGGCGACAGACCCAGGTCATAGGCCGCTGCATCAAGCAAGCGCTCTATCGCATAGATCGCTTCCGGTCGGCCGGCGCCGCGGTAAGCATCCACCGGAGTGGTATTGGTGAATACACCGCGTACTTGCACGTGGGCGGTTGGAATCGAATAGCAGCCAACCAGCATCGCTACGCCTGCCTCAGTGGCCACGAACGGCGAGAAATTGGAGAGATAGGCACCAAGATTGGCGATGGTGGAAACCTTCAGTCCGAGAATGTGCGCATCCTGATCCAGCGCCAGTTGCAGTTGGGTAACGTGATCGCGACCGTGACTGTCACTGACAAACGCTTCGTTACGATCTGAGATCCACTTCACCGGCCGCTGCAGTTTACGGGCCGCATAGAGCGTCACCACATACTCGGGAAAGAGAAAAATCTTCATGCCGAAACCGCCGCCGACATCGGGGCACAGCACATGAATATCTTCTTCCTCCACCTTAAAAATTTGCTGCGCCAACATCCGCCGCATGAGATGCACGCCCTGGCAGGAAACATGCAGTATCAGGCGACCGGTTTCCGGCTCAACCGCAGCGATGGCTCCGCGTGGTTCTATTGAATTGGGCACGACCCGGTTGTTGCACAAATCG
Source organism: Pseudomonadota bacterium (assembly GCA_022563075.1). Lineage (GTDB taxonomy): Bacteria > Pseudomonadota > Gammaproteobacteria > Pseudomonadales > Pseudohongiellaceae > UBA9145. Next base: position 2,209 of record JADFOC010000324.1, on the reverse strand, counting down.
AGTTCAGCGATGTGCGCTGCCCCGGCCAGCGCCTTGTTGGTGGCCGCTTCATCGCCGGTTGCCCAGCTGAAACAGCGGTTGTCAGGCGCTTGCTCCCACAGTTGCGGGGCATCGGCATCCATCGCCTTGTTAGTATCCACCACCGCCGGCAGCAGTTCGTATTCAACCATGACCGCTTCGGCCGCATCCAGTGCTTGCACTCGGGTCTGCGCTACCACCATGGCCACGGCATCGCCAACATGGCGTACACGCTGCTCGGCCAAAGCTGGCCTTGGCGGCTTGATGCAGGGCGAGCCATCTTCATTCTCAATTGCTGCCAAACAGGGCACATCGCCGATGCCGTCCGCCTTAAGATCCTGCACCGTATAGATGGCAAGCACTCCGGGAAGTGAGCAGGCTGCATCGGTGTCGATAGCCGCAAGCTTCGCGTGTGCGTGCGGCGAGCGGACGAAAACCGCCCACGCCTGTCCATCCAGATTCAGGTCATCGATGTATTTACCGTCGCCTTTAGTCAGGCGCGTATCTTCGACCCGAGCCACGGGCTGGCCAATTCCAAATTTATGCATCGGTTGTCCTCGAATTATTGTTATTCAGAGCCTCCCTGGTTCATGCCCTGATCTGAGTTCAGAGCAGAAATCCTCAGCTTCCATATACCATGAGTTAGTCCAGCAGAGGAATTTTTAGCGACCCCGGTGTTGGTTTTATATTGTAAGGATACTTGGATGTTACGCTGATGGATAGATTTTCGACAATCGTGAACATCTGCTGACGACTCTAACTAGTGCCTCAGTGCAATCTTCGATGATTATTCAACTCGCTCACAAGCGGCCATCGGTGCAGGCGGTGGACTGGTGGAGAACAGGTCACATTTTCTAATGATGATCTGCCCTGCAAACTGCACTCAGAATTCAGTCCGGATCTGTAGGGTAGGAGGCTATTTTTCCTGCGAAAACGCTTTACTCTAAATCTGGCGTAATGCAACATATTCTGGTCTCCACGTAAGCATTCAGAGGTTTCTGAAATGGAACAGATTGACGGAAAACTTGGTCGGGGTCTCCATAGGGCCATTGCTTCTGCACTCATCGTCCTATTTACTCAAATAGGCTTTGCCGCGACAGCGGATAACTTTGATATGCAGAGGTATAGCACGGTTGGATCGGGTGCTTTTCAAACCTTTCAGGTCGATGCCACACAGCCATTAAGACTGGTGCTCGATAATGGAACGGTTAATGACGATACTATGCTTCTGGTGACTAAAACCGCCGATGGTTACCTGGCATTGATGCGGGATCAAATGGCATTTCATCACATCGCGCAGGGCACGGCTGGGGGATTGGAGTGGATGGCGACGTTCTGAGCCGTCTGCAATTCCGGGGTCAGTTTGGCTCCCACGATCGAAGGAAAATCTTACAACTTCGTTGTTTCCGGCCTCTATGATGGCTTATTTGTGATGGAAGACAAGGAAACCAGGACGCTTTGGAGCCACATGACAGGCGAAGGCTTAGCTGGTGAACATGCTGGTTATAAGATGCCACTGTCGAACTTATTGCACATGAATGTTGGTCAGGCACTGGCCATGGACTCAGCCATGGTAATCGCTATTTCCGAGCGTCCTTTTAATTCACGACGCGGTCGGCGTATGCGATCGTCGAGATTCTCCGCCAACGGCCCCAACGCACAGTTAAGACCGATGTTCGTGCAAACACTGGGGGACGAGGACACGCGTCGAGATCGTATGGACATGGGTCTGGGTGTCTGGAATGAAAACATGCAGAAATATTATCCAGTGGCAGTGCTGAGAGAGAAGGGTAATTATCTGCTGGATGAAATTAACGGACAAAAATTGTTGGTGTTTCTGGACCCGCTTACTTCCACTCCCACGGCGCTTTATTGGGACACCGACGATGTCACAATCGATGGTAGGAACATTGCTCTGAGCAATGGCTTTACTATTCAATATGGACAGATTTACAATAGCGAGGGTGATCTGGTGGCGGTAGAAAAACCACAACAGATTTTTACTCGCTGGTACGGCTTTTCACTGTCGTTTCCTAATCCAGATATATTTGAATAACAGGTAATTACGGAAAACATTCCTGATCTCCACATCAACCAGCAGAGGTTTCACTATGCAACAGAAACAGCGAAGACTTGGAATTTACTTTACCGTTTCTTCCGCACTCTTCATCTTATTTTCTAAGAATACGTT
>JADFOC010000323.1 GCA_022563075.1 Pseudomonadota bacterium | reverse complement strand
AGCCCGTTCCAGCACTTGCCCCCGGGCTCTCCCGGCCGTGCAACGGTGTAGAAACGCCAGACTTCTTCGCCAGTCTCCAGATCCACCGCGACGATGAAATTGCCCCCTTCGATGGCTAACTGTCCGGTCAAGCCAATGATCGCCTTGCCATTCACTACCATGGGCGCGGCCTTGAACCAGTGATCGGTCTCGTCACCGGTATCGACCTGATGATCCCACAGCAATTTGCCGGTTTTACTGTCTAACGCCAGCAGGTGGATATCAGAGGTTGGCACGATTATCTTGTTCTGGTAAATAGCGACGCCTTTCTTTGAATTCAGTGGGGCATCGGTAATCAATTCCCGTTGATAGCTCCACAGCAAATCTCCGCTTGCTGCATCGATTGCCTGCACCACATCGCCAAAGCTGTAGGCGAAGAGAACGCCATCGTGCACCAGCGGCGTCATCATGTTGGCACCCGGTGGCAGTGACCAGGTCCAGGCAACACGCAGGTCATCCACATTGTCCTTGTTGATTTGATCCAGTGGGCTATGTCCCAGATTTTCGTGGGTGCGCCGCCATACCAGCCAGTCGTCATCGGGTGGGTTCAACAGCATCGCATCGGTCACCGGTGTCAGGTCATCCAGGCGGCTGGTAGGCAGCACCGGCCCATTGGAGGCATAGCCTGATCTGCGTGGGGTAAAGCGTTGATCCACAATTGCCTGTGCTGGCACGATGAGACCGCTAAGGGCGCCGAGCCCTTCTGGCAATAGGGTAGTTCCTGCCGCAACGCCGTTTTGTTGCAGCAGATAGGCCAATATCTGGCTATAGATTTGCTGCTCCAGCCCGCCAGGCACATTCGGCGGCATCCGCCGCAAACTTGCGGCCAACTCATCTATGGGTTTATCACCCCAGCGCCGACTGAAAAAGTTGCCGCTGAGACTGGGGGCTAATTCGAAACCCTCCAGGCTGTAACCGTGGCAGGAGGCACACTGCTGAACATATTCACTCTCGCCCCGGGCTGCCTGTTCAGAGGTGAAAGACGCGAGGGATTGGCCCTGTTGCTGAGCCAGCGCCGGTACGGCTAACAGGAGTAACCAACCACTGGCTGTTAGGCCATGAACGAGTCTGTTTGCTAAGCCATCGAGATTTTTCTTTGATCTGTTATTAGTCATTATCAGCACTCTTCTTGAGTTGTGTCTTTTGTACGCATGGGATTGTGCAGTTTTACATATTTGGGCGCAAACTAGAAATTAGACTCTAAACAGAGGTCTGCTTTCGGCCGGCAACAGATATTCTCATGCAACCTGGCTATTATTACTCTGAGCTTAATTATTCCTAAGCCTTCTTGCACTCCAGGTTGCACTGCCGCCTGCCTCTCCAGCAGGTACATCATAGGTAATGGTCACGTTTCCCTCGGCAGTAGTTGCGGCGGGGTAAATTGCATCTGCATAACCAGTTCCGGTCGCCGTTGTTAACATCACATTCCCGCAATCTGAATCCAGGGTTTTATGAAACAGCATCAGCCTTACCGCAGTACCGGAAAATTGAACCGCGAAATCAAGCTTGAAATCACATCCAAAAGTAGCTTGGGTTAATACCACCCATGAACTTGCGGTGCAAGCACCGCCCGCTTTGCAACTTGCAATCGCACTGGCCACAGCTTGACCACCGAACACGAAGGTAAACTCCCATCGCTGCTCATCCTGCCCGTAGGCACCGTTGCCCGCTATTGACAGAATAAAAAATAGATAAAGAATTATCGGTTTCATGGACTACTTCTTACACGCTATTTGCCGGGCAACAATCAGTATTTCATCTCCTTTCTTATTTCTTTTTAAAAGAAATAAAATTACTGGTTGAGCAGTTGGTTAAGTGCATGGGTTGCATCGATTAGTTGAAACCACCGCCAAAAACCAACAGATGAAGATGACAACTGTATTTCAATCTGGTCCGGCAACAATTTTAGTTGTGAAATTCGCTGGGGATACAATTTCCAGCATCTCAAGATCCGTCGAGCATTCGATCTCCCGGTGTTTGATCATCGGCACCTGATTAATGCAATCGCCCTGGCGCAAGGTCCGAACCCCAACTCCTTCGTATTCAAACGTCGCCCAGCCCTTGAGAATATAGACCATCTGAAACTGGCATTCATGAAAATGCCATTGATGGATTTGATCATGCTCTTCTTTACCATTGGCTCTGATGACGTGTGCTACATAGTCATCATTGGTGCCGGATTTAATGCCCAGGTCCCGGTATTCAAATATTTCTCGCATACCCTGGGTCCAGACTGCATTGGCGTCCTCATTGTGTACAAAGTGCCACTGTTTTTCAGTCGTCTTGTTTCCCATCTTAATTAGCCTCTTATGGGATTTTAGATCATGCAGAATAAAATTGGTCAGATCTATTTTTGTTTCGAATAACCACTTTCAGCCAATAGCGAAATTCGAAACTACTCCCTCTTAAACTTCTAATTCTACTCAGCAACCGCAACGTTAAAACGTACCTCAAGATAGGTAATTGCGCCTTCGACGGAACTGTACCAGTGCGGCGTACCTTCAGGAATCAGGATCGCATCACCTTTAGACACGCGCCTAGCCAAACCCTCTTCAATCGTTGCGCGCCCGCCATCGGCTGGCCGGATGACTATGCCGCCGGTAACAAGGGTGCCAGCCCCTTCGGTAATGAAGTGCAGTTCTGTACCTCGTTGGTGAACGATAGCGCCGGCGGCTTCAGTGCGACGAATAAGATTGATGCGATACTCCTCACCGGTGGTGATTGTCGAAACCGCCATGGACGGTCGCTCTGCCGCTGCCCTTTCCAGTGCGGTGGCGATGTCGGTTGCTTTCATGTACAACGCTGGAGCCACTGCGGTTTGTGCGCTTACTACTGTGGTAAACGCAAACAGTATGAGTCCAACTAGATTAGTTTTAGACATGGTAGTGTTCCTTGCTGATAATCCGGTTCCAATTAGTATGGCAAGTAATATAGATAAAAGAGAGTGAAAGGGACAGACTTAATTAGCCCATGTGAAAGTGTGGTGTTCCAGATTTCCAATCGTCCGCTATCGGCCATGTGCTCAATCGAAAGCGGACGGCTGAGCATCCAAAATCCAGCAATTACTAGCGGTCTGCTGAGTACAGACAGCGGACATTCGTCTCATCGTCCAAAAACACTGGTGGTATCAATTGATCGACGCAACACTTTATCTTAGAGAGTAACAGATGGAGTGTATACCGATGAGTCGTTATTGCCGCAGAGGGTTTACTGCTGCTGAGAAGCAGGAGTTATGGGAACGTTGGAGCAAGGGTGAATCACTGAAGTCGATAGGTCGATCCTTCGGTAAGCCTTCCTCTTCCATTTATGGTCAGATCTCGCCGTATGGAGGTATTCGTCCTAAGCCACGCCGTCGGTCACGCCTGGCTCTGACACTGGCAGAGAGAGAAGAGATTTCCAGGGGTATCGTGTTAGGGCAATCGATGAGGGTGATTGCAGAATCGCTTGGTAGATCACCCTCGACAGTGAGCCGAGAAATCAGCCGTAATGGAGGTGATAGCTGTTATCGGGCAGTGGTGGCAGACCAGAGCGCGTGGGGGCGCTCTAGGCGAGCCAAGCAATGCAAGCTGGCCTGCAACCGGCTGCTGCGTTATAAGGTAGAGAGAAAGCTTAAGCTGAACTGGTCGCCTAAACAGATCGCTGGCTGGCTTAAGCGGCAACATCCGGAAGACGAGTCTTATCACGTGTCGCATGAAACGATCTATCGCAGTTTATTCGTACAGGCCCGAGGGGTGCTGAAGAAAGAGCTGATGCAGCATCTTCGTTCCAAGCGAACGATACGGCGATCTAAGCAATCGAGCCTGAAGCAGGATGGGCTTGGACAGATTATAAACATGGTGTCCATCCGAGAGCGTCCAGCCTCGGTTGAAGATCGAGCGGTGCCGGGTCACTGGGAAGGTG
>JADFOC010000322.1 GCA_022563075.1 Pseudomonadota bacterium | reverse complement strand
AACCCGGCCACGACCCATCAGCAAGAAGACCAGACCCATTCAGACTTGCGTCTTCTATAGCCAGCTCGACACTCTCTTCGTAGGTATCCCCGGAACGAATAACCACAGCATCTTTTTCTCTTAGTCGAATAGCAAATTGCTCTGGCACGGATGTGGCGATATGTACTCTGGCTTGAGCGCCAAATATCTTCGCGCCCGCCGCTACCGACATGCCGTGATTTCCAGCGCTTGCGCAAACAAAAGTCATAGAGGCTGCAAATTTTCGATGCTCTTCATTGTTATACTCGTAGTCCACAGCTGAATGAATCTGCTCCTTACGCCATGCTTGTGCTATTAGTTGGGCAACGGCATAGACTCCTCCCAAAGCTTTAAAAGACCCCAGCCCCATCCTCGCTGATTCGTCTTTAGCTAAAATAGTGAAAGGTCCAATACCATCTACCTGCAATAACGGTGTTTCCTGATACGCAGGGCATTGACTAAGTAAGGAAGCAGCAGCTTTTTCGTCAGGGGAAAAATCCAGCGATGGGGGGTTATTCTTGAACTGGTTCATTCGGTGATTATAAGTGGCTTTTCGCAAGAAATACTTAGGTTTAGGTCTGCATTTGCGCATTCAAATGACTGGAATTGGCACAGATTGGGTTTGACTCGACTTTTGTGCGTAAGCGGGGGGAGCTGCGACCTACATCCCTGTAGGTCGCCCTTCGGGCCGCCGGGGGACCCGGCGTCCAAAATCGTTCCAGACGATTTTGTGAACCCGACTATGACAGTTAAACTCCTATCTTTACCAAACAAAAAAGCCCACTCAAGAGTGGACTTTTTTGTTTGGTGGAGGCGGGGGGACTTGAACCCCCGTCCGTCAGTTCGCGGCCTTCGGCTCTACATGTTTAGCGTCGTCTATTGAGTTAACCCGTATCCGCCCGACGGGCAGGGTGATTTGGGCGAGCTTGAGAACTTTTAACCGCTTCGCGTCAAGCGCGCTGGGCTGGCGATCCTGTTCTAAATGACAATTGCAAAACACTGGTTTACAGGCATCCCGGTGGCAATCGCTAGCGAGCTATTTTAAGCTGCTAGGGCGTATCTTTCGTCGTTGGCAACTATAAAGTTGCAGTAATTGATTTACGAGAGTTACTACCCTCTCGACATGCACCTCAGGTTTTGATACCGGCGTCGAATCCGAATCGCCCCCATAGGAGTTCGAAGTATAACATAATCAGACGTTTAGCACGGGGCGGAAGCAATAACCACGCCGCTGGCCGGCGCCCTCAAGCCGATTGGTGGGGGTTGGTTACAGGTCTCTCACGGCTGTATTGCAAGATAAGCGCTACCCTGTATGCTAGCGCTTTGAGAAAATCGTCGACTGACCGATGCCACCAGCCGAGCCCTACACGCCACTGCAAAGATCCGTACTGATCATGGTGCTATTGAATGCATTTTCGGTACCGGTCATGTTGTCATCGGTTAACGTGGCGCTGCCAGCCATTGCCGAAGATCTGTCACTCTCGGCACTCACTTTGAGTTGGATTCCAACCGCATTCCTGATGGCGAGCGCGATGTTTATCCTCATCTTCGGGCGTCTCGCCGATATGTTTGGCCGCAAAAAAGTATTTCTCCTCGGCGCCGCTGCAGTGGTTCTCGCTTCGCTGCTGGCATCGGTTGCCAACTCGGCGGCGGTTTTAATCACCGCGCGATTTCTACAAGGCTTCGGGGCCGCTATGCTGTATGCGACACAATTGGCAATCGTCTCCTCGGTATTTCCGGTGGCTACACGAGGACGGGTGATCGGTCTGGTGATCTCGGTGATTTATTTTGGTCTGGCCAGCGGTCCGCTGCTTGGTGGTTTCGTGGTGGATCAACTGGGTTGGAGGGCTAACTTCCTACTGCAAATACCCATCGCCGTCTTAGTCCTTTTTGTAGGTGTATTCAAAGTAAAAGGAGAGTGGGCCGCCGAAGAAAGAGGCACCTTCGATTTCACTGGTGCGATTACCTATTGCTTTGCCATATTTGTTATCTGTCTGGGGGTTTCTTTTTTGCCAAGGCAATACAGCTACCTGATTATTGCGGCGGGTCTGATCGGGGTCGTCGTTTTTTTTCAGCAGGCCAAATCGAGAAAACATCCTATATGTGATGTGATGCTTTTCTTTACTAACAGAGTCTTCACATGCTCCTGCCTCGCCTCATTCATTATTTACAGTGCGACCTTCATGAATGTGGTTCTGCTGAGCCTCTACCTGCAGTACTTAAAAGGATTATCAGCCACCAGTGCCGGCATCATCATGATGATACAGCCAATAACCATGGCGGTCTTTTCACCACTCATGGGGAAAATGTCGGAACACACCGAACCCAGGATTCTCGCCTCGGCTGGCATGGCTATTACCGCAGCAGGACTGGTGTTGTTGGGATTAATGAATAGCAACTCGGCGATCAGCACGGTAGTTATCGCGCTCATCGTCACTGGTCTGGGCTTTAGTTTGTTTTCTTCTCCCAATGTAAACGCCATCATGAGCTCGGTGGATAAGAAACAACTCGGTGCGGCGGCGGCTGCTGTAGCTACCACGCGCATACTGGGTCAGATGACCAGTATGGTTTTGGTGACCCTGTTAGTGGCGTTGAATCTTGGCACCGCTCAAATTGAACCTTCCAGCTATCCGATGTTGGAACGAGCAATCAGTTCTAGTTTTTTTCTGGCGGCGGCTCTGTGCCTGCCTGGTGTTTTTCTCTCGGTAGCGCGCGGGCGGGTCCACGCATTGGAATAATCAATGACTAAGAAATTGGAATGCGCCTACGGTTGCTGGGAGTCGCCGCTAAGTGCAGAGAAAGTATTTCGAGAATCCGATGAGATTAATTTTCTGCGGCCTGCTGCCGATGGGGTCTATTTCACCAATTCGGTGGCCGGGGAAAAAGACAAACAGGCAGTCTGGCATCTTTCTAATGACCAGGTTCTCAGCAGGATTTCAGCCGAAGGATTCAATGTCAGGAGTCGGGTACATGAATACGGTGGCTTGCCCTATGTGGTGCATGATGACACTTTGTTCTTTTGCAACTTCACCGATCAAGCCATCTACCAGCAGCGTCTGCCAGGTGGAGTCCAGGATCAAATTGCTGCCGCGCCGGTTGCACTGACACCGATTGAGTCGAAACCGGATGGGAAACTTCGTTACGCTGATTTTTACATCGATGTTCACCGTAAGCGCCTGATCTGTGTCCGCGAGGATCATCGCCTGGTTGACGCCGACAGTTTTGATGCCAGTCGAGTGGTGACTACCCTGGTGGCAATCGATATGGAGCTAGGGGGCGAAGGGGAGGTTCTGTTTGCGGACAGCGATTTCGTCGCATCCCCGCGGATATCACCCGATGGCAAGACCCTGGCTTGGCAGACCTGGTCGCATCCCAATATGCCCTGGGATAACACCGAAATCCGCATCGCGCATTTTGATGAGGATGGTGGGCTATCCAACATCAGACAAGTTCAACAAGCGTCGCCTGGGTCTCTGGTTCAACCGCAATTCGATAGTAAGGGTCAATTGTATTTCATCGCCGATTGGTCGGATTGGTGGAATCTGTATCGCGTCACCGCCGATGAATTGCAGGGTGCCTGTGTGCCTGAGCCGATCTATGCTTTAGAAGCAGAATTTGCGCCGCCACAGTGGGTTCTTGGTCCCAGCAACTATGCATTGCTGGAGGATGATTCACTCCTGGTGAGCTTTACCCGTGATGGTCTATGGGAACTCGGGATTATCGAATCGAAGACAGCACCAGCAAGGGATCTGATCACCCTCGAAAGCGGCTATGGGCAATTGGATAACCTGGTTATAAGCAAGCAGAAGGCATTTTTTACCGCCGCTACAACGACCGAGGTCAATAGTATTCGAAGTCTCGATATTTCCAAGCCGCTTAATCAAGGTGCCGCGGCGATTACCAAGTTATCCATAGGAAAGGAATCGACAATGG
>JADFOC010000321.1 GCA_022563075.1 Pseudomonadota bacterium | reverse complement strand
ACAAAGCCGAATTCGCGCTGCGGGTATTGACGGAATTTGAGCAGTAGCGTCGCGCTTCAATCTTTGCTGATAATTTATTTCGCCGTTGGCAATGCCGCAACGAGAATTCGCGAATATGATAGCTCAATTCCAGGATTGTGCGGTATATTTGCGTTATCTGCTTCGCTTCGCTGGTCCACTGCATCAGCCATAGCGGCAGTATTGACGGCTAAGTAAAATAAGAAAGAGGCGAGCAAACATGACTGTGGCAGCCATCATTAGACTCGGTAGAGCCTGTGCACTGATGTTTTTCATCAGCCCCGTGGCATACGGCCAGAGCACCTCTACCTTCATTATCGACGAATTAGACCAGCCAGTGGAAATACTCAAAGACAAATGGGGTATTTCTCACATCTATGCCCAGACCGAGCATGATCTGTTCTTCGCTCAGGGCTACAGCGCCGCCAAGGATCGATTGTTCCAGTTTGAAATCTGGCGAGCACAAGCGACCGGTACCACGGCAGAAATTTTGGGACCGCGAACCATCGGCAGAGATCATGGCGCGCGTCTGTTTAAATTTCGTGGCGACATGACCGCGGAGCTGAACCACTATCATCCCCGTGGTGCTGCAATCATCAATGCTTTCGTCGAAGGTGTTAATGCCTATATCGATGAAGCACTACAGAATCCGCAGAGCTTATCGCTGCCCTTCAAGTTGTTAGGAATTCAACCGCAGCACTGGACTGCGGAAGTTGTGATTTCGCGCCACCAGGGTTTGTTAGGAAATATTGGCCGAGAACTGAATACCGGTAGAGCGGTATGTACCATTGGCGTAGACAAGGTGAAAGAACTGCAATACTTTCATCCCCACGAACCGGATCTCGAACTGGATCCGGCTATCGATTGTGATTCGCTGGTTCAGAACGACGTCCTCCATCTTTACAATGCTTATCGTCGTCGGCTGAGGTTTGAGCCATCGGATGTGTTGCTGGCAGAGCACCGAAATTCTGCCGAGGCGTTCCAACTGATCGCCAATGCCCTGACCCAGGAAGAGAATGAACTGCAAAAACGTTCGATTGACGATATCGGCAGTAACAACTGGGTAGTCAGTGGGGACCTGACCCAGGATGGCTGGCCGATGATGGTTAATGATCCACACCGTAGCCAATCGGTCCCGTCGCTGCGTTATTGGGCACATCTAATAGGTCCGGGCTGGAATGTCATTGGCGGTGGCGAACCGACCATTCCTGGCATCTCCATTGGCCACAATGAATATGGCGCCTGGGGGCTCACCGTGTTTGGTACCGACAGTGAAGATCTCTATGTGTATCAAACCAACCCGGCCAATCCCAATCAGTACCGCTACCTCAATCGCTGGGAAGAGATGCGCGTCATCGAAGAAACGATCAACGTCAAAGGCTCGGAGCCAGTTATTGTTGAGTTAAAATACACGCGCCATGGGCCGGTAACCTTTGAGGACACCGACAAGAATATTGCCTACGCACTGCGCCCCGCCTGGATGGAGGTGGGTGGGGCACCGTATCTGGCTTCGTTGCGGATGGATCAGTCCACCAGCTGGGAACAATTCAGGGAGGCGTCGAATTACAGCCATATCCCTGGCGAGAACATGATCTGGGCAGATCGGGATGGCAACATCGGCTGGCAGGCGGTGGGCATAGCGCCGCTGCGTAGAAACTTTTCTGGTTTAGTGCCGGTGCCCGGTGATGGACGCTTCGAATGGGACGGTTATCTTCCGATAATAGACAAGCCACATGAGGTGAATCCTGACAAGGGTTTCATCGAGACATCCAATAGCAACTACACCAGCCCAGACTTTCCCCATCTCGATGCTATTGCCTATACCTGGACCGATCCATTCCGCTGGGCCCGTGGCAGTGAGCTACTGGCGTCCGGTCGCAAATTCAACATGATGGATATGGTGGAGATGCAGCATGATTATTTATCCATACCGGCACGCACGCTGCTGCCTTTCTTCAGGGACCTCAAGGCATCCGATCCTCAGGTAGAGACCGCCCGACAGATGTTAATGAATTGGGATTTTGTGCTGGATAAGAATTCCATCGAAGCCGGTATCTATGTGGCTTTCGAGCGCCAGCTCCTGGATAACATCGAAGCCTTAAAAGTACCGGAAATCGCGATTGATTACTTGAACGTCGGCATGAAGACCACAATCGATATGTTATTGGCACCGGATGGCGATTTTGGTGAGGACCCGATTCGAGGACGAGATGAATTCCTGCTGCAAACGCTCGCCGAAGGCATAGCTAATCTGCGGGAGAAACTGGGACCCAATATTGAAAATTGGGTCTATGGTCAGGTGAATTACAAGCATGCCCTGATTCGTCACCCGCTGGGGGCGGCAGTCAATGACGAACTACGGGCTAGACTTAACGTCGGTCCGGCACCACGTGGCGGTAATGGCTTTACGGTGGGTGCAACCGGCAGCGGCGATAATCAAACTTCCGGCGCCTCGTTTCGAATTTTTGTCGACACCCGCGACTGGGATAATACCCTGGGGATGAATACACCCGGACAGGTAGGGGACCCGGCCAGCCCGCTTTACGACAACCTGTTTGAACTGTGGGCTAACGACAAGGTGTTTCCCGCGTTTTTTTCACGCGCGAAAATTGAGACGGTGCTGTATCAGCGCTTGCAATTGAACCCATCGAATTGAAAGAATATTAGCGGTTAAACTTGGTCTGGCACAGGCGAGCCAGGTAGTGACAACGGTCAGTGATTAGGTAGTCAAAGAGTTAACACAGGGGTAGGGCAATGGACAGATTAGACCAAGACGGTACGCGTTTACCAATTAAGATCGACAGCACGTCTAATGGGGAATCTGAACCTATAGCCATTTCACCCACTAACGTACAAGCCAATCAGCTGGCACGGCGATGGGCGCATGAGAATGCTAAGTTACGTGCCCAATCCCGGCGCCAATTTCTGATTTCGAGTTGCGGTGCGGCCAGCACCCTATTGGCGTTTAATCATGCCAATGCCTACAACAACAGGCGCGGTGGTTACTTCGATGTGCGCGAGGAGAGCGCGCTCGATTCATTTTCTGCCGCCGCTCAGATCGATGGTGATGAGTTCATCTTCGATGTGCAGGGTCACTATGTGAATCCAGAAGGAGACTGGCTCAGCCGCCTGCCGCCCGCTGCCCGGCCCTATGCCGGTATGCCGAAGGCGGCCTGTGAAGCTGGGCAGAGCGGTGGTGAACGTGGCTATCTGAATTGCTTGAGCGCCAGTGAATTCATCAAGGACATTTTTCTCGACAGTGACACCGATATCATGGTGTTGTCTTTCGTGCCTTCGACTCGTGAAAATGAACCGGTGACTATTGAGGAAGCCAACGAAACCCGCCGTATCGTGGCGCAACTGGGAGGCAGCAAGCGCCTGATGGTGCATGGTCGAGTGAACCCAAATCAGGAAGGCGATCTAGAGGGCATGGACCAGCTAGCCCAGAGCTGGGATATCTGCGCCTTCAAGACCTATACGCAATACGGTCCTGGTGGCGTGGGTTTCTTCCTGCATGATGATGTCGGCCTGGCCATGATCGAACGCGCTCGCGGTCTGGGGGTTCGCAACATCTGTGTGCATAAGGGACTGCCATTCGGACCCCGGTCCTATCAGCACAGCCAGTGTGTAGATATTGGCATCGTTGCCAAGCAGTTTCCCGACATGAATTTCATTGTCTATCACTCCGGTTTCGTGGCCAATGTGCAGGAGCAGGCATTCGAAGCCGGGGCCGGACGCGACGGGATCGATACCCTTATCCAGTCAGTTGTGGACAATGAAATAGCGCCTAATTCCAATGTGTATGCCGAACTGGGAAGCACCTGGCGTTTTCTAATGCGGGATCCGGATAACGCGGCCCATGCCCTGGGTAAGCTATTCAAGTATGTGGGTGAAGACAATGTACTTTGGGGCACGGATTCAATCTGGTATGGCT
>JADFOC010000320.1 GCA_022563075.1 Pseudomonadota bacterium | reverse complement strand
TGGGACCCCAGAGGGATTAAATTTGAACCGATGTCAAAATTGATGAATAGTTAGCCCCTCCATCTCCTATGGTTAACGATCGATCCAATACTCTTCCAGGCAACTATACCCCTAAATAGGAATCCAGGAACACTTCCATCAGTGCAGCCCCGGTCCAGGCCAATGGCGGAATAAATACATAGAAAACGAAACGAGAAAAAATGGATAAATCCATCGGCCAACTTCGCAATTCCCGTATTTGATCTCTTCTAACTAGCAAGGCATTAAGTCGGAGCAAGGGTTCATCTTCGAATGATTGTGAAGCCTTACTAATTTCACTGTTTACACTCTTTATGTGTCTGACTTTTTCCGCACGAATTCTTCGGTGTATCGACCAGATAGGTAACAGGACTAACAAAATGGCCGCCGGGATACCCACATAGAGCCCGTTGATATATTCATCCACTTGGAACTCGCGATCTAAAGATTGTAACGTGGTGAGAGCCAGGGCACCGGCCACGAACAGGAAACCAGTCAGAGCCGACCTACCAAAGCCGTTAAGAGAGTCGAGATTATACAAATCGATTTTCACCAGCTTGCCCAATCGGTGCAGCACGATCCCCTCGTGAATACTAAAAAACAAAACGAATCCAATGGCGGACCACATCAGTACCTGACCGAAGACCAGGCAAACACTCAGCATAAACGCCGGATCATTGGCATCAAAACTAAGAACTGACCAAACGATGTTAGAGTTCAAGGCATAATACACCCCTAACATCACACCAACAGGCCAGAAACCCATGCGGCCAGACCTTATAGCCACGTGATTTACTTCGTTCCCCAATAACGGATCTAAGGAGGCATGGATCGATGCACCCGATCTTAGCGCGCCGGTGAAGCACATGAGTACATAGGCTGGTAGTGTGGACATCAACAAGAACAGCCCGGTAGACTCTAGAGGCCTCTCAAACAGTACGGCGTCCGAATCTGGGTAAATGACACCGGTCAGAAAAAACAACAGCAACAACGGTGTGGCCACGGCAATGCCAATCCACAGCACCGGGTAGCGCATTTTGGCGATCAGTCGCTCTAATAATTGTATCGGTAATGGAGGTTGATTCATGTGCAAATCGGCGGCCTGATAATATTCCAGTTTATGTCTTTGCTCGAAATCATAATCGATCTCTGATCTTCTGCCAATTAAGCAAACTGCCCAATCCGATGGAAATCGCGGTGTATCGGCAGGTGGACATTTGTATGGCACACTCTTACTCTGGTCACAAATTGATTGGACAAGGCCCGCATCAATGATTCTCTCCCGCTGCAGAAGTCGACTCAATCACTCAATAACAGAACTCCTGCCACTGCTGCTGTTTGCATTCGGTGTTGGCTTCTCCACCAGCGCTAACGCGCAACAACCTGATCTGAATGACATTACCATCACGCGATTGTTGGACCGACCCATTATCGGGCCAGGCATTCATCCGAGTATCGGAGAAAATATTCAAGGCCCTACGGTGGTGCGTGTACCGGATTGGGTAGCCAACCCTCTGGGCCGTTACTACCTGTATTTCGCCGATCACAAAGGCCTCTACATCCGTTTAGCCTATGCCGATGACGTCACCGGACCCTGGCAGATTCATGCGCCAGGTTCTCTACAGATCGATCAATCTTACTTTCTCACTGCACCACCACAGGTATCCGCAGAACGACTCGATGAGATGGTGGCGGCACGGGAAGCAACCGGCGTGAAATACTCCCATGACCTGGTTACCGAACTCACCACGCCCCATATCGCGTCGCCGGATATCCATGTGGATGATGAGAATCGACAGTTCATTTTGTATTACCACGGTCTCGAAGATTTGGGCCGCCAATTTTCCCGGGTGGCTACCTCCAGCGACGGCATTAATTTCGTGGCACAACCGCAAAATCTAGGGCGTAGCTACATGCGTGCGTTCCAGCACGACGAAATGACTTACATC
The DNA here is from genome assembly GCA_022563075.1 of Pseudomonadota bacterium. Classification (GTDB taxonomy): domain Bacteria; phylum Pseudomonadota; class Gammaproteobacteria; order Pseudomonadales; family Pseudohongiellaceae; genus UBA9145. The sequence continues at coordinate 2,008 of JADFOC010000320.1, read as the reverse complement.
ATGTCCATGCCTGGGCAATTCTATCGCTCGAAAGATGGTTTCACCGAGTTTGAAATCGGGCCGCGTTTGTTTGTGCCCAATATGCGACATGCCGCCTTATTAAAACGCGACAACACGCTGTATGTGTTTTGGACCCGGGTCGGCGATGCACCGGAAAGCATCTTGCTCAGTAGCATCGATGTCAGTGGCGATTGGCAGCAGTGGCAGGAAACCGAAGCCGTCTTAGTGTTAAAACCAGAGTGGGAGTGGGAAGGTGCCACCTCAGAAATTGAAGCTTCTGTGCGCAGTTCTGCTTACGGACTAGTCAATCAGTTGCGTGATCCGGCGCTCTTGGTGGACGGCGACGATGTCTATTTGTTTTATGCCATCGGTGGCGAGAGTGGTATTGCAGTGGCCAAGGTAGAATTTTAAAATTGACAGGGCTTCGAATATAAAAATCATAGCCAGTATTTTCGTCAACTTGTTGATCACAGGAATTAAGCAATGATAAATACTAAACCAAGGCTGCTGTTAACCACACTGGCGTTGCTTGTTTCGATTGCGCAAGTTAATGCCCAGGACCCTGAGCTGGATTTACACCAATCCTGCGAGCAATTGAGTGATCTGGTACTGGCTGACACCACCATCTCCCTAAGCCAAGTCGTAGCTGAAAATTCATTTACCCCACCGGGGTCCGCAAACAAGATGCTAATCCCCGCTTTCTGTCGGGTCGTTGCTGTCACCTCGCCGGCGGTGAACTTCGAAGTGTGGCTACCCATGCAAGACTGGAACGGCAAGTATCAGGGCGTCGGCAATGGCGGCATGGCCGGTACCATCAGCTATGGCGCCATGGCGAACGCCCTGCGACGCGGCTATGCAACCGCCAGCACCGACACCGGGCATAGCGCGAGTCCGATTCCCTTCGATGCCTCCTGGGCATCGGGTCGACCCGATCTCATCGAGGACTTCGGTCATCGCGCCTTGCACCTCACCACCATCAATGGCAAGCAGGTGACTCAATCATTCTTTAACTCGGCGCCGGAATATTCTTACTATGTAGGTTGTTCCAAAGGCGGCCAACAGGGCTTGATGGAGGCGCAGCGCTACCCGGATGATTTCAATGGCATCATCGCCGGCGATCCGGCTAACGCCTGGACGCGATTTTATGCCGGCTCGCATCTGTGGTACTCGCAGGCCATGCTGGCCGATGCAGCCAGCTGGATACCGCCAGCCAAATTACAAACATTGGGTGATGCAGTCAATGCTGCCTGCGATGCCAACGACGGGATCGAAGACGGCATTCTACAAAATCCCCTCGCCTGCCACTTCCAGCCGGCGACGCTCACCTGCCCGGCAGGAGACGACAACGACTCCTGCCTGACGCCGAAGCAGGTGATTGCCGTTGAGAAAATATGGTCCGGTGTCACTAATTCAGCCGGCGAATTGATTTATCCTGGTCTGGTTCCAGGAGGTGAAGCGAGTCGCGGCAGTTGGTCTACCTGGGTGACTGGTAGTGCACCCTATTCCTCCCTGCATTGGCGTGGCGGCGAAGGCTTCTTTCGCTGGTTTGTATTCGACGATGCCGATTGGGATTTCCGTAACTTCGATTTCGATGCCGATCTGGAGTATGCACTGGAAAAAGTAGGTCCGGCCGTGGATTCCGATAATCCTGACTTACGCCCGCTGCGAGACAATGGTGGGAAGTTGATCGTCTATCACGGCTGGAGTGACCCCGATATCTCTCCGCTAGCATCCATTGACTATTTCGAGCGGGTGGTTGATGTCATTGCCGATGATATCCGGGCGCCTAATTGGGACAGCGCTATGGACAGTACCCAGGATTTTTTCCGATTGTTTATGGTACCCGGCATGGGGCATTGCTCGGGTGGGCCGGGACCGGATCGCTTCGATGCCCTTTCTGCTTTGGAAAACTGGGTGGAACGAGACATCGCTCCGGAATCGATCATTGCTTCCAAGATACAGGACGGCGAAGTCGTTCGCAGCCGACCCTTATGCGTTTATCCCGAAG
>JADFOC010000319.1 GCA_022563075.1 Pseudomonadota bacterium | reverse complement strand
GAACCACCGACACGATGAATTTCAGCCCTCAGCTTCACCACCACCTTTCGTAAATGTCCGCTTCTGGCTGCGAGTTCAACCGGTCAACGCAACACACTGCTATATTTCATTAAAAAGCGGAGTGTTGCAACATGGCCTCTGGAGTCACATAGGGCCTACCCCCCGTCCTGGTTTTGATAGGGGGGGTGCTTGCCAGTTTGATCTCCCTTCGCTGCTCTAATTTGGATAGACATTTCGGCGTTGGAATTAGGCGGTGACATTAGTCTTTAGTAACACTGTTAGTACCACCGGCCCAACTTCATTATACTTATACCTATATATATCAAATATATACGTTTATTAGACGAATCCTCTTCGGGGCACCACACAAACGAACGAGGGGGACACTCATAAAATAATAAGATAAGACTAGCAAATGAGCGATTAAAGCAGTATCTCCAAATTTGGCCCATTATCGCTATCTTATTATCTTATGAGTGTCTCCTGTTAATTTGGATCCATCATTCCAATACGGATTCACTGCTCCCTGGAAAATCATGGGACGTGTGTTGTAGCTGATGCTAAACAGAATAATTAAATTTCATGTTGTGTGATATGGTCATCTTTTAATTAACACTGTAAATATTATTCTACGTATTAGAGCTTTCGTAAAAATGGTGGGTAATTTAATGAAATTTAGTAAAGTAGTCGCGTTTGTAGTTGTTTTATTCTCCCTTAATATCACCTCCTTAGAAGCACAAACCATTAGCACTTTTAGTGCTGAAACTGGGATTCTTAGAATTCCGAATCTAGTATTCAACAACGAAGTTTATGATTACTTGGAATTGAGCATTAATGAAAGTGGATTATTGGATATAGTAGAAGTGGGCCCTATAACAAGCAATACAGCCATTCCTGCAGATGCTACATTCGTTTTTCTTGATTCTAACACGCTTATGATTCCTGTTATTGAGTTCGGTGGCGAATATTTTTATAACGTCGAGCTTGCAATCACTCCCGAATTACAGCTGGTTGTATCTGGGCTGGAAACCCAAGCGGGTGAGCTGCTATATCGCGATGGTGGCACAACCCAGTTAGATGCGCCGGTCGTAGTGTCATCTAACATCAATAGCGTTCAATATCCCGGCTCCTACCAGAATATTTCAACTCTCTCTGTAGAATTACTTGCTCCAGAGTGTAACTTATTGCCCAGTACCATTGTTTATCCCTCCAGTTGGTTAGGCGATCGGCCTTTGCCGGAAATTTCTGGCGCTCCGTTTGATAGTGAGGTCGAATTCGGACTCGGCATTAAGGATATATGGCTACCCGCTAACCCGGCCTATAACAACGGTTGTTCCGGGGACTATAAGGAAAACTTCAAGAGCTTGATAAGGCGGGCAAAATCTATAAACGCATCATATATTGAAATCTTCCCCTGGACTCTGGTGGATGACTCCGCAGATATATGGCGAATTGCCAATCCCCAGGAGCTTAATGACACGATCTTTGCTTCGACGATAAGTGATGAAGACATTGCCTGGCTGACTAACGAAGCCCATGCCAACGGTATTGCAGTGCACTGGCGAAACCAAATTCAAGGCCGGATTGATTACTCGATTCCAGATGAAACAGTCGCCAACATGCAGAGGTTCAATGCTGCCTATGAGGAATTCATGCTGGAGAGGGCAGATTTCCTTCAGAGCATCGGTATCGATGCCATGCAGTTTGATTGTACATGTTGGTTCGAGTGGTATGTCGATAACGAAGTGACGGATACCTTTTTTCAGGCGCTTGATGTCCTGGTGGTGGAACTCGAAAACAGATTTAGCGGCACACTGTTTGCCGAACAATCGACTATACATCTGAGACATTCCAACATAATCGACAAACTGGATAGAACATTTGTCGATTTACAACAATATCTCGAGTTGAGCGCAGAAGAACAGTCGGTACTGGATGTGGATACCATCAAGACCCATTACATCAATGCCATCAACGGAATTGCCAGCCAATATCCGCAATCGATATTGGATTCTGTCAAATTTGTTTTCGAAGTTGGCGCACCTTCACGCGCCAACTTTTTTCAAAGACCAGGCTATGTCGAGACTTCGCTCTGCACGCCAGGCGTTGATTCTGTAACACAACAATCTACTAGCTGTGAACAGCAAAGTATGGCTGTAGATTTCTCTCTGCAGGCTCGACTCATCGAGGCGCAATTGGAAGCGATTAAGGAACAGACGGCAATATCTAATTATCACGTAGGAAGCACCAGTTATTGGATGGCACCCGTCTTGCTCCCAAGTGATACGTTCCCAAATCTCGATCAATCGATAAGAAACAAACCAGCAGAGAAGATATTTCAAATATGGTTCGATAGATAGCGCATCAGTATCCTGTGATATTAGGGGGTTGCGAAAATTAGGCTCGGAGTAGAAATACAGTAGTATGTGAACGTCCGCTATTGGCTGTGAGTTCAACCGGTCAGTGCAACATATGCGTTAAATCTATCAGCCGGCGTTTCATATTCCAAGGTCTTTCGCGGCCTCTCATTTAACTCTCTTGCTATCTTATTCAGCTCCGCCTTAGTATGAACTGAAAGGTCAGGGAAATAAATCGGCCACCCGCAGAAATGTAACAGGCAGCCCCCTAATTGGATTGAATAATTCTGTGGCTGTTAAATTATCTGTCCAAGTTATCGCTTGCAATCATGGACAGTATCTCGAATCCCTCGACAATGTGACTCCGACAGAAGTGTATTAATGGAAGAGGAACGATATTCTGGATCAGCAGCGATCAATAAATCTCGAACGCTGGTGTAAAGAAAAGTACAAAATTTGCATTTAGCCGGTTAAACTGGAGCATCCATGAGCAGATACGGTGTCTCTTCGAAATTAGCGCTGGTGATTCTAAATGCTCTGACGATGTACAGTTTATTGAAGTAGATTTGCCAACATACGCGGTGCATAGGTTTGGGCCTGCTCCGCTTCAACTATTTGGGGTTGAAACGAGTAAATATGCTTGCACCGCGAACTCTGAAGAATGTTCTCAAGGCCATGTGTCCTGGCCTTCATACTGGTAAAAAGGTTTCTCTAACGAACCAGTCGGACAAACACCCGGTTCATCCAATGCGACATCTATTGGGTCCTATGCTTGCTCCAATATTACGTCAATCCCACCCCTCGAGGCGGTGTAACCGGCCGTGGCTCAGGTCAACGCGTTCCGCGGTTGCCGTGGTGGTGGCCCTGTCCACGGGCTGGCTGGCCAGTGACCTGATGGCGCAGAGCGCGACGGAGTATCGCGCCTTGCTCAATCAGTACTGCGTCACCTGCCACAACCAGCAAGTGGTGAACGGTCCGAATCAGCCGGCCAACGCCCTGTTGTCGCAATTGCGTGCCGTCGGTCTGACTCTCGATGCGCTCGATCTGTCCACGGTTGCGGCCGACGCCACCCACTGGGAGCGGGTCGTGCGCAAGTTGCGGGCCGGATTGACGCCGCCCGCGGGGATGCCGCGGCCCGACCAGGCGAGGCTCGATGACTTCCGCAACTGGCTCGAGACCCAACTCGATGGAGCCGCTGCGGCCACCCCGAATCCAGGACGGACGGCGAGCTTGCACCGCTTGAACCGGGCCGAGTATCGCAATGCCATCCGCGATCTGCTGGCGCTGGAGATCGACGTCGATAACTATCTGCCGGCAGACGATGCCGGTTACGGCTTCGACAATATCGGCGGCGTGCTGCGCATGTCACAGTCGTTGCTGGAGCGGTATCTGGACGCCAGCCGCACGATCAGCGCTCTCGCGGTCGGTAGCCCACCGCCGCTCCCGTTCTCCGTGACATTCCGCACCGCCCAGGACGAACAGCAGCATGAGCGCGCTACCGGGCTGCCTTTCGGCACCCGGGGCGGCATGCTGGTGTCCTACCAGTTTCCCCTTGATGCCGACTACGACCTGCGTATCCAGCTCAGCGGTACCCGCGGTTTGCGGGAAGAGCACCGGCTCG
>JADFOC010000318.1 GCA_022563075.1 Pseudomonadota bacterium | reverse complement strand
TAATATAGCGAACGCGTTCAATGAACGTTTTGCGGCGGCGAGGGCGTTATTAAATTGTATCGATGTGAAATCTGCGCTATGCGTTATTCAAGCGGCAGAGATTATTCAGTTTGGCTTGCCGTTGAACAAATTTGATAGTATGACGATTATCGATTCAGATCGGTGTATGCCTGAAGAAAAAGGCCAACTGGAACAATTGCTTCAGCTTATCGAGAACCATGTCACTACGACACGCAAAATTGGTAGCCACAACCAAGTCATTGGCTAAGGCGTGATTTTCAGGAATTATAGAATGAAACTAAACCGACTGATTACGCTCGCTCTCTCCTTCTTTGCGCTGCTACTCCCGGTTTCCGGCATCGCCTCAGAACTTTCGCAGGAATGCCAGGCAGACTTCAACGGCCGCAAGGTGAGGTTCGTGGTCGCCAAGGAGGCTGGCGGCGGCATCGACCAGTACACGCGTCTTATCGCCAACATCTTTGCCGACACAACCGGTGCACGTACTCAAATCTCTAACATCGTCGGCGGTGGCGGCTTCTTGGGTCTGCAAGCCGTGGCTACGGCGGGCGATGAAAATTTAACCATCGGACTTTTTGACGCAGAGAGTCTTAACCAACCGTTTGGAAACCACAGTGGTTTAGATCTAGAAGATTTTTACACGCTCGGCATCGTCATGGTTGAGATTGAAGCATGGGTGGGCCTCGTCGATTTTGACTTAACTCAACATGGTACCGCGAGACTTATCGCCGCGGTGTCCGACCCTTTTTTGGGAGTCCGGAGATTGGGACTGGCCGCGCATACGATGGGGATCCCACTCAGTGCGGTCGGCGGTTATTCCGGCAGCTCCGATGCGATGGCAGCCATATTGCGTGGAGAGGTTGATGTGGCTGCCTACGCTCTAACAAGTGTCTTGAGGGCGGCGCGAGGTGGCATGTTGAAACCTGTTTTGCTGCTTTCCGACGGGCCCGTAGCCGAGTTTGCCGATGTCCCTTACCTGGCCGGAGAAGGGGGCATAGTGGATCTGTTCACCCAGCAATGGGAGCCACATAAACGGATCGAAGCGATGCGACTGGCCAGAGCCACCGCAGAAATAAGTAAATCAATAAGAACGCTGGTTATTTCCAGAAATATCAGCCAACGAAGCCATCGCTGCATCGAGGAGATCATCGACAATATCTTGTTCGGAGACGAACTAGCCCAGGCTGCAGCCGCCGTAAACAGACCGATAACGCCTATCAATGCGCAGGAATCTTCTGCGATTCTGCAGCGTAGTCATGCTACGGCGATGGAATATCGTTCTTTGCTGTCCGCACTGCTGACGGAAATCATGCAATAAGATGCCGAGTTTCTTCGATGCCCTGTTAACCGGAGTAACCAATACTTTTTCTTGGCCGGGTATTCTCATACCCATCATGGGCACCTTCTTGGCCATGGCCATTTCCTTCCTGCCGGGTATTGGCAGTGCTAGTTTGATGGCTCTGATGCTAGTGCTCACGGTATCCTGGAGCCCCGAATCTGTTTTGTTATTATTCGGTGCCCTGGTTGGCGGCGCCACGTTCATGGGGTCGGTCACCGCGATACTTTTTAACATTCCCGGCAGTGCACCCAGCGCCGCCGCCCTACTCGATGGTTACCCACTTGGCCAGAAGGGCTATCCCAGGATGGCCATCAGCTGCGCCGCAACGGCCTCCGCCGTGGGTTCTCTGGTCGGGGTCATTGTGCTTATCGCGCTACTGCCGGTGCTGCGACCTCTGATTGCCGAGCTTGGTCCATTAGAGCGTGTCCTGCTTGGCATCTGGGGATTAACCACCATCATCTCCCTGCCCTATAGCTCGAAATCAAAGGCCGCCACCATGTGCCTTCTCGGCCTACTACTTTCCATGGTTGGCAGCGACCCAGTATCGGGGCTGGCGCGCTGGACTTTCGGTTCTAATCAAATGCTGCACGGTCTGGGAACGATTCCCGCCTTACTCGGATTCTTCACGCTGGCCGAGATCATTGGCTGGGGAAACCAGAAGTTTAACCAGCGTGTAACCGTTAGGCCGAACCAACCAGCAGACTCAGTACGCTCCGGTATCAACGCGGTTTTTAAACACCGATGGCTGACTATTCGCTCTTCGATCATCGGCACGCTGGTGGGCATGGTTCCCGGTGTTGGTGGTACGGTAGCCGGATTCGTCGCCTATGGACACGCCACACAGACCGCCGATGACACCACTCAATTCGGCAAAGGAGATATCCGCGGTTTGATTGCTCCCGAAGCGGCGATCGATGCCAAAGATGGCGGTTCGTTGTTGCCGGCGGTTGCGCTCGGTTTACCTGGCAGCGAAGCAGGTGTGTTTTTAGTGGCCGTGTTGTTGTTACATGGTTTGGTCCCTGGCACGCCGATGCTGACCAGCCAATTGCCGCTGACATTTACCTTGATTATCGCCCTGCTCTTTTCCAATTTACTGACCTCGGTAATTGGCGTGCTGCTTGCTCCGTGGCTGGCGAAATTGAGTAATTTCCCGCTGGAGCGCATGGCCTTGCCGGCACTGGTGGTTAGCCTGGTGCTGATCGTGCAACTCAATGGGCAGATATTCGACTTGATCACCGCCATCGTCTTTGGCATTGCCGGCTACTTTTTCAAGCTGCACAACTGGCCACGTGTGCCCTTTGTGATTGCGTTCCTGTTGGGGAACTTTATCGAACGCAACCTGGCCTTATCTGCTCGATTGATCGAGTTGGATCGCATTCAGCCTCTGCAGCGGCCAGCTGCCCTGGTTATTTTTCTATTGATCTTGATCTCCGTATTCTGGATGTACCGAAAAACGAAACCCGAAGCGGAGACTGAAGCACTCGGTGCGGCCGACACCTGGATCGCAGCACCACTCACCGCCGTGTGCCTGGTATTTTGCGTATCTGCCGTGTTTGCCAATTACTCCACGATTACGGTAGTCACTTCAATCGTGGCACTGCTTGCCTGGATCGTCGTTACCGCTAAGAGCTACGTGGGAGCTTGGCCCAGCGCGGACCCCGGTATTCACCACCAGGGCGCCGATAGTTCGACGCAGACCATCGCTATCTCGAGCAGCCCCAACCTCCACCTGTATTTATTGCTGGCCTTTCCATTGGCGATCTATCTGCTTGGATTTTTCGTGAGTCTTGCCGGGCTGGTGTTTTGCTGGCTGCTGCGGCAAAGAGAAACATCATGGCGCAACGGCCTGTCCGCCCTGCTGCTGGCGGTAGCCAGCGCCGGGATTAGTTACTTCCTGCTGATCGAATTGTGGAACGTCATATTACCTACGGCCTTGCTGGCGCAGCTTCTTTACTGAATTTTTGGCTAAGCCTTTCTCGCCATGATCTCTGCACGAATTCCGCTGTCGCCGAAGGCGATAGCCAGCGGTGCATTCTCGTGTGTCTGCCGGCGATCATATCTCGCCATGCTTGCCAGCAGTACGAATGTTGGCAGCAGCATGACCTCTACTTTTGGCGTCAGTTTAAAAGGGGATGATTACCCACCCACAGGAGTATGATAATAAAATTCCACCATTCTTCTAATTCTGAGGAGGTTGATCATGACTCAGATTGAGTTTAGCGGTGAAGAAGCCGTATTGCTGAGGGCGTTGTTGGAATATGGCCTTACCAGCATACACACAGAAATCATGCACACCAGCTCCTTCGATTAAAAGGAAAAACTAAAAGCGAAAAGCGATTCTCTTAATCGAATACTAAGCTCGATAAAGGAAGCAGCGCTCAAAGACAGCGCTGTGCAGTAAAACAACTCTCAGTGGATTAGAGGGACGGGTACTGTGTCCCTCCTCTCTTTTTACTCCCCTTCACACCTTGAAACTCAGGAATGAGAGGGTCAGCGTAAAAATACAGTAATTTTACTCTGGCCCTAATCATTCATTTATCACGGCAAAAGTGGTACCTTTAGGATCGTTACCAAAAACCTCAATAACTTGCAGTCGCTGTGCGATAGGCCAGGAGAGCGGAAAGCCCTGGCAATCAGCCTTCGATGAATAGTGAGTCT